>CAMDZU010000110.1 GCA_945910715.1 uncultured Clostridia bacterium | reverse complement strand
CGGCAATATCGCCTATTCTCTTATCCATTCTTCTCTGGGCCTCGTGAACGGTTTCAACCTGCTCCGCAGTCATATAGCCTGCGTCGATTGCGAGAGTGCCCAGCTTTGCCTTTGTCTTTGTTTTCTCCTCGAGAGCCTTCTGAAGCTGCTCGGAGGAAACAAGCTTTTTATTTAAAAGATAGTGTCCGAAAAGTTGAGTAAACATTGGTATTATCCCCTTATAATTATTTTAAAAGTGAGTTGATGATTTTGTAAACATCCTCATTGTTTACAGGCTTCTGCAAAAAGTCGGTAGCGCCTGCCTTGATTGCGGTGGTAAGGTTGCTCTGCGTACCGATTGTGGACGCCATAATTACACGGGCGTCGGGATTGTATTCCTTTATCTCCTTAAGTGCGTCAAGTCCCGATTTTTCGGGCATTACAATGTCCATAAAGGTAACGTCGGGGTTGATTTCCTTATAAAATTCAACAGCCTGATTGCCGTTTACGGCCTCCCTGATTTCTGTGATTCCCATTTCTTTAAGGGTCTGGTTAAGCTTTTTTCTTACAAGAATTGAGTCGTCGCAGATGAGTACCTTGATTTCTGAGATCTTCATTTTGTTGTTCCTTTCGCTGCTAAAAAATATTGCATACTTTTCTATGTTTATTATACAATAAAGCGTTAATAATTTCAATAGTTTTTGTTAAGATTTTATGATATATATAATTTATGTACGCAATATATGTGCATTTTGTTGCCCAAAACAGAGAAAAACTATAATTATATAGTATAACCGGTTTTATCTCTTTACAAATTTTGCGATTTGGAGTATAATAAGTTGCATACACACCAAAAGGAAGTGGACAGATGACAGATATAAGCAGAGGTCTTTCTTCGGAGGAGGTAAAACGCCTTGCCGCCGAGGGAAAGATTAACGGCGACACAAATATCCCAACAAAATCAATCGGTCAGATAATCAAGTCCAACACTCTGACGTTTTTCAATATGATAAACCTTATTCTTGCGGCAATGGTAGCCTTTGTAGGCTCTTTCAAGAATATGCTGTTTATCGGCGTAATAATCTGCAACACCGCAATCGGCATTTTTCAGGAAATCCGTGCAAAGCGTGTTATAGACAGGCTTTCTCTTATTTCAGCCCCCAAGGTCTGCGTAATCAGGGACGGGGTTGAAAAGCAGATTGCCGTTGAGGAAATCGCACTTGGCGATATAATGAAGCTTACGGCAGGCGGTCAGATCTGCGCCGACTGCGTTATCAGAGAGGGCAGCTGCGAGGTCAACGAAAGCCTTATTACAGGCGAAAGCGACCCTGTGCTCAAAAACGAGGGCGACAGCGCTATGTCGGGCAGCTTTGTGGTATGCGGCGAGGTAAAGGCGGAGGTTATCCACGTTGGCGCAGACAATTTCGCCAGCAAAATCACCAGCGGCGCAAAGTACATCAAGAAAAACAATTCGGAAATGCTTGCCTCTATAAACCGCATTATAAAGGTAATTTCCTTCTGCATTATCCCCATTATGCTCATACTTTTCTGCAAGTCAATGTGGATAGACTGTCAGTCCTTTGAAAGCGCAGTTGTCACCACTGTTGCGGCGGTTATCGGTATGATTCCCGAGGGGCTTATTCTCCTTGCAAGCGTTGTGCTTGCGGTAAGCGTAATCCGTCTTTCGGGACATAATACCCTTGTGCAGGAGCTTTACTGCATTGAAACCCTTGCAAGGGTGGACGTGCTTTGCCTTGACAAAACAGGCACAATTACCGAGGGTACAATGCAGGTGCAGGGTATAACTCCCCTTACCGACCATAACTGCGACGAGCCCTTAACCGCAATGATGAACGCCTTAAACGACGGCAACCCCACCTTCAACGCCGTAAAGGAAAAATGGAACGGGGAAAGCAGCTGGAATTGCACAAAGGCATTGCCCTTCAGCTCCGCAAAAAAATGGAGCGGTGCGGAATTTGAGGGCAAGGGCTCCTACATACTGGGAGCGGCGGAGTTTATTCTGGGCGAGGCTTTCGGAAAGGTCAGCAACACCGTGCAAAGGCTTTCCGAGGGGGGACAGCGTGTGCTGCTTCTTGCTCATTCTGACAACAGCTTTAAGGGCAGAGATCTGCCCGAAAACATTGTTCCGCTGGCGTTTATTTCAATCAGCGACAAAATCCGTGCAGAAGCCCCCCATACCCTGAAATACTTTGCCGAACAGGGCGTTGACATAAAGATTATTTCAGGAGATAATCCCGTTACCGTTGCCAATATAGCGAAAAAAGCTGGACTTAAAAATGCGGACAGGTACGTTGACGCAAGCACAATTACCGACATAGAAAAGGCCTGCGAGGAATATTCCGTTTTCGGACGTGTTACTCCCGACCAAAAGCTTGCTCTTGTAAAGGCGCTGAAGGCAAAGGGTCATACGGTGGGAATGACAGGTGACGGCGTAAACGACGTTCTTGCCTTAAAGGAGGCGGATTGCTCAATTGCAATGCAGTCGGGCAGCGACGCCGCACGAAACGTTTCCAACCTTGTGCTTCTCGACAGCAATTTTGCTTCAATGCCGCTTATTGTTGCAGAGGGCAGACGCTCTATCAACAATATCGAGCGAAGCGCAACACTGTTCCTTACAAAAACGGTTTTCTCCTTTATTCTTGCAGTTATCTTTTCCTTTGTCACAATGCCTTATCCCTTTGTGCCCATACAGCTGACTCTCGTAAACGCAGTTGCAATCGGTATTCCAAGCTTTCTGCTTGCTCTTGAGCCAAACTTCAGCATCATCAGAGGAAAGTTCATCTCCAACGTTATGAAAAAGGCGCTTCCGAGCGGCCTTGCGGTGGTTTTCTCCATAATTGCCGCCTCGATAACATCTACCTTGCTTGGCTTTACAGCCGCCGAGGCAAGCGCTGTATCAACCGTAATTATCGGCATTGTTTCACTGGGAATACTGGTGAAAATATGTATCCCCTTTGACCCGAAGCGAGTGGGACTTTGCATTGCGCTGACCTTGATTTTTGCGCTTGGGCTGCTGATTTTTGACGAGCTGTTCTGTATGGTGCCTTTAACTCCCATTATGGCAATTGTATCGGGAATTATTTCGGCGGCAGGAATTGCCCTTGTCTTTGTCCTGCCCCTTGTTACAACCCCGATTTTTGAAAGGGTAATGAATCACAAATGGAAAAAAAGTTAGTTTACATTTTCTCGGACGGGGCTTGCTCCGGAAATCCCGGACCTGGGGGCTTCGGCGTAATTCTACGCTGCGACGGCAGGGAGAAGGAATTAAGCGGCG
Organism: uncultured Clostridia bacterium; assembly: GCA_945910715.1. Taxonomy (GTDB): domain Bacteria; phylum Bacillota; class Clostridia; order Oscillospirales; family Ruminococcaceae; genus Ruminiclostridium_E. The sequence goes on along the minus strand of CAMDZU010000110.1, from coordinate 2,186 downwards.
GCGAGGCTCGTACCACCAACAACCGTATGGAGCTTATGGGTGCAATTACAGGGCTTGAAGCGCTGAAATTTCCTTGCAAGGTTATTTTGCAGACCGACTCAAAGTACGTTGTGGACAGCGTTACAAAGGGCTGGGCAAAATCCTGGAAAGCAAAGGGCTGGATAAAAGCCGACAAAAAGCCCGCTCTCAATTCCGATTTGTGGGAAAGACTGCTTAATCTGCTGGAAATACACGAGGTTACCTTTACCTGGATAAAGGGTCACGCAGGCCACGAGGAAAATGAACGGTGCGACCGTCTTGCGGTAATGCAGAGGGACGCACACGCAAAAAGTTAAACTCTGCCGTATATACAAAAAGGCAGTGTAAATAAACAAAGGAAAGAAGAGATATTATGAAAATGCTCAAAAAAATCGGCGCAGTAATTATCTGTGCCGCAATGTTAGGACTTACTGCATGCGGCGGTACTTCCGAAACAACAACACAGACCTCCGCAGATACTACCGCTGCGGCAGATACAGCAGCGGAAACAACAACTGCTGAAACAACCGCAGAAACAGAAGAAACAACAGAAGACACCACAGCCGAAACCGAGGATATGTCCGACACAGGCACGCCTCACAATATGGCAGGCAAAACAAGCATAAGAATAGGCACTCTTAAAGGCCCCACAGGAATGGGTATGGCAAAGCTTATTGAGGACAATTCACAGGGCGAAGCAAAGAACAGCTACTCCTTTACCGTTGCAGGCGCTCCCGACGATATTACCGCAGGAGTAATTTCGGGCGACCTTGATATTGCGGCGGTACCTACAAACCTTGCCTCCGTGCTTTACAAAAAGACAGAGGGAGAGGTACAGCTCCTTGCGCTGAATACTCTCGGCGTGCTGTATGTCCTTGAAAACGGCGACACAATCAACAGCATTGAGGACTTAAAGGGCAAGACTGTTTACGCAACAGGTCAGGGCTCAACTCCCGAATATGTTCTCAACTACATTCTCACAAAGAACGGAATCGACCCCGAAAAGGACGTTGAAATTGTTTATCTTGCAGAGCACGCAGAGCTTGCTTCGCAGATGACAAGCGGCGACGTTGCAATAGGAATGCTGCCTGTACCCAATGTAACAAGCGTGCTTATGAGCAACCCCGACGTAAGAATTGCCCTTAACCTTACAGAAGAATGGAACAAGGCGGCAGGCGGGGATTCCGTGCTCAGCATGGGCTGTGTTATTGTGAACAAGAAGTTTGCCGAAGAAAACAAGGACGCTGTAAACGCTTTCCTTGACGAGTACAAGGCTTCAATCGAATTTGCAAACAGCAATATTGAGGAAGCGGCTGAATATATGGAAAAAGCCGAGATTATCCCCAAAAAGCAGGTTGCAATGAAGGCTATCCCCGACGCAAATATTACTTTTATCGAGGGCGAGCAGATGAAAACCCAGATTCTCAACTTCTATCAGGTTCTTTTTGACGCAAATCCAAAAGCAATAGGAGGAGCAATTCCTGATGACAATTTCTTCTACGAAAGATAACAGGATAAAGACCGTAAAAAACATAATATTCAAGCTGTCGGCGGTGATTTTCTGGCTGCTGATGTGGCAGCTTGCGGCTGTTGTGGTGGGTAAGGAGATTCTTCTCCCTACCCCCATTGCGGTTATAAAGCGGCTTTTTGAGCTTTGCGGCACGGAAAAGCTGTGGCTGGACACATTAAGCTCCCTTGGGCGCATAATGGCAGGCTTCGGGCTGGGTCTTGCTGCGGGAACGATACTCGGTTTCCTTGCGTACAAGCTGAAATTCGTAAAAATACTTATTTCGCCCTTGCTTACCGTTGTGAAAGCAACTCCGGTGGCTTCCTTTATTATCCTTGCTCTTGTGTGGATTACAAAGCTCCGAGTTCCCTCCTTTATCGCCTTTTTAATGGTACTTCCCATTGTTGCGGAGAACACAATAACCGCTCTCGGAATGACGGACAAAAGGCTGATTGAAATGGAAAACCTGTTCGGCTTTTCATTCCGCAAAAAGTGTACAACTCTTTATATTCCGAGCTTTTCGCCATATCTGTTTTCTACGGTAAAAACCTGTCTTGGCTTATCGTGGAAAGCGGGAATTGCGGCGGAGGTGCTTTGCACTCCAACAGGCTCAATAGGCAAAAACCTTTACGAGTCCAAAATCTACCTTGAAACAACCGAC
>CAMDZU010000109.1 GCA_945910715.1 uncultured Clostridia bacterium | reverse complement strand
CCGCATAATTATTGTCGTGCGATTGCGCCGTCAGATTTTTCGTCAGATTGTAAAAAAACGACGCAGACGGGCTGGCGCCCGTCAAGGAGTTTTTATGCAATATGGCGGAAAATATGAAAGCAAGCGTGCGGCAAAGGCAATAGCCGTTAATTGTGCGGTGTTGCTCTATATCGATAAAAAGTTATTTATTATTATAGCAATTTTTATGCAAAATGTCAATGGTTGGTATATCGAAATATTTAACCTCTTTTTGTTTATTTTGCTGTATTTCACGAGAATTACAAAAATGTAAGGTTTATTGTAAGAATTATTTTTATCTGTAAGCCTTTTCAATGGAAAAGGGGCTGCAAATCTGATAGAATAGGGACGTAACAGGAAAGGAATGATTTTATGGCATTACTTGAAGTAAACAACTTAAGAAAAATCTACACAACACGCTTTGGCGGAAATCAGGTGGAGGCGCTGAAAAACGTGTGCTTCTCCGTTGAAGAGGGTGAATACGCCGCAATAATGGGCGAATCAGGCTCGGGCAAAACCACCCTGCTGAACATACTTGCCTCCCTCGACAAGCCAACAAGCGGCTCGGTAATTCTTGACGGAAAAAACACCGTCCTCATCAAGGACAGCGAAATTTCAACATTCAGACGGGATAATCTCGGCTTTGTTTTTCAGGATTTCAACCTTATCGACACCTTTTCGGTAATGGACAATATTTTTCTGCCCTTGGTGCTTAAAGGGGAAAAATACGACAAAATGAAAGCAAAGCTGCTGCCCATTTCAAATATGCTTGGCATAACGGACATACTGCCCAAATACCCCTATGAAATTTCGGGCGGACAAAAGCAGCGGACGGCGGTAGCCAGAGCCCTCATTACCTCCCCAAAGCTTATTCTTGCGGACGAGCCCACAGGCGCTCTCGATTCAAAGGCAACCGACCGCCTTTTGCGTCTTTTCTCCGAAATAAACCAAAAGGGGCAGACAATTCTTATGGTAACTCACTCGGTTAAGGCGGCAAGCCACGCAAACAGGGTGCTTTTTATCAAGGACGGTCAGGTTTACAACCAGCTTTACCGTGGCGCAGGCACAAACGAGCAGTTCTATCAGAAAATCGCCGATACCCTTACGGTGCTTTCATCGGGAGGTGAAAGGGTTGAATAAAGGCTTTTACCCCAAGCTTGCGCTTCGGAATATTCGCAAGAACAGCAGGATTTATTACCCCTATCTCCTGACCTCTGTGCTTACTATATTGATGTACTACATTATGACTGCTCTGTCCGTCAGCAGAGAAATAAGCGAAAAAATGGTTTACGGCGTCGACATTCAGCTTATTCTGCAATTCGGCTGTATCGTTATTGCCATATTCGCAATTATTTTTATGTTTTACACCAACTCGTTCCTTATTAAACAACGAAAAAAGGAAATCGGACTGCTTAATATTCTTGGAATGGGCAAAATGCAGATTGCAAGGCTGATGCTGTGGGAAAGCTTTATTACGGCAGGCTTTTCAATAATTCTCGGCATAATCGGCGGCATTGTTTTTTCAAGGCTGGCGTTTATGTTCCTTGCAAGGCTGACGGGTTACAGTGCACTTTCTGATTTTCCGCCCCAGATAAACGGAATAATCTCAACCGCCATTCTGTTTGCGGTAATTTTCGCACTGACCCTTGTGTTCAACATTCTGCAGATAAAGCTTGCAAAGCCCGTTGAGCTTTTAAACGGCGGCAATGCAGGAGAAAAAGAGCCAAAAGCAAAATGGGCGCTGGGAATTATAGGGCTTATTTTCCTCATTATCGGCTACTATATTGCCCTTTCCGTTGAAAGCTCAGCAGTGGCAATCGGAGTTTTCTTTGTGGCGGTTTTGTTCGTAATCGGCGGAACATATCTTCTTTTCATTTCGGGCAGCATTATTGTGCTGAAAATACTTAAAGCCAACAAGAATTATTACTATAAGAAAAACCACTTTATTTCCGTTTCGGGAATGTTATACCGAATGAAAAAGAACGGCTCGGGACTGGCAAACATTGCTATTTTAAGCACAATGGTGCTTGTTACCGTTTCAACCACAATTTCCCTTTATTCAGGACAGAATCAGTATATACGAAACGTTAACCCCAGATACGCATACGCCGAATGTCATGGGGAGGACGAAAGCGAAAATCAGGCTATTTTTGAGAAAATACACAGCAAGCTTGCCGAATACGACCTTAAACAAACCAACGAAAGCAAATATAGATATTACAAGCTATGGAGTGAGGAAACACAGTATGTTATTATTCCTGCTGATGATTATAATGAAATTGAGGGGCGGAATGTGACCCTTGCGGAAAACGAGGCTGTTGTGTTCGGTCTGTATGAAAAATATGTCGGAAGCACAGTCAGCCCGGGAAATATTACCCTTGACGTAAAGGAAAGCATTGACAGCCTTTTCGGCACGGAATGTCTGAATATAGACGCTGACCCCGTTGTGTACGTTGTCGTAAAGGATATGAGCGTTATGTCACGGATAACGGGCGGCTCGGCTTATTACGTTATGTACGGCTTTGAACTTGAGGGAACGGCGGAAAATATTCAGCGGTTTGACCTTTACGCCTTTGATGATGATATTGGAAAATGTACCCTCGGCACACGGGGCAACGACAGCAAAAGTATGCTTGCGATTTACGGCGGACTGCTGTTTATAGGCATTTTCCTCGGCGGCTTGTTTTTAATGATTACGGTGCTGATAATCTACTATAAGCAGATTACCGAGGGCTATGAGGACAAATCACGCTATGAAATAATGGAAAAGGTAGGCATAAGTCAGAGGGAAGTTAAAAAGGTAATCAACAGCCAGGTAAAAAGCGTATTTTTCCTGCCTCTTGCCGTTGCGGTAGTTCATATCGCCTTTGCCTTTAAAATGATAACCAAAATGCTGGCTTTATTGGGACTTACCCAGACGTGGCTGTTTGCCCTTTGCGTACTTGGAACAATTGCCGTTTTCAGCCTTATCTACTTTATTGTTTACACCCTTACCGCAAGAGCCTATTACAAAATAGTGAGAAACTGAACGCATTCATCTTTTTACCCTATTATATATAAACACACGGAAATGCCTCTGTAAATTCGGGGGCTTTTCTGTGTTTACAAAGGTTTTACCGAAAAATTACCCTCTTTATGTTTTATTTTTTGCATAAATGTGGCATAATAAAAACGTGGTAAGCACACATCTTTCTTCATTTACCTTTTCTCTTTATGGATTGCCGTTGACGCCGAAAGGCTCTGCGTCAATCTTTTTTTCTGAAATTTTGTCCCACTTGAATTTTTACGGGAATTTTACAAAATATACAGATGTATTTGCTTTTATCGGAAACGGGTTAGTGCTATACTAAGTGCGGTGCAAAGGAAAGCACAAAGATAAAAGATAACAGAAAGGGCAATAAAAAATGAAAAAAATTATTACATCAATCGCAGCAATGGGACTTTTAATCGGTTCAATAGCAGGCTGCGGAGCAACAGCCGAAACTACTACACAGGGAACAACAGCCGCTCCCCTGACAACAACTGCAAATGATACAGCAGCCGAGCTTACAGGCACACTTGCAATCAACGGCTCAACCTCAATGGAAAAGGTTGCAAAAGCTCTCAACGGCGCATTCTGCGAAAAGTATCCGGGCGTTACAATCACACTTGACCTTACAGGCTCAGGCACAGGTATTCAGGAGGCAATGGAGGGCAAAATCGACATCGGTAACTCAAGCCGTGCTCTTAAGGCAGAGGAAACAGGACTTGTTCCCACAACAATCGGCATTGACGGTATCGCAGTAGTTGTAAACAACGAAAACAAGGTTACAGACCTTACTCTTGAACAGCTTGAAAAGATTTATTCGGGCGAAATCAAGAACTGGAGCGAGGTTGGCGGCGACGATAAGGCAATCGTTGTAATCGGACGTGAAGACGGCTCAGGCACTCGTGACGGCTTTGAAAGCATTGTAATGAAGAACTCCGAAGCTGCATACGCACAGGAGCTTGAAAGCACAGGTACAGTTATTTCAACAGTAAGCACAACAGCAGGCGCAATCGGCTATGCATCTCTTGCAAACGTTGACGATTCCGTAAAGGCACTGAGCATTGACGGCGTTGCACCAAGCGAGGCAACTGTAAAGGACGGCACATTCCCAATCCAGCGTCCGTTCATCTGCGTATATAAGGAAGGCAACGACAGCGAACTTGTAAAGGCTTATCTTGAATTTGCACTGTCCGACGCAGGTCAGGAGCAGGTAACAAAAGCCGGTGCGGTTTCAGTAAAGTAATCTCCCCTCTTTTGACATAGCAAAGGCGGTACCGATAAATTCGGTACCGCTTTTCTATTTAAATCGGCATAAAGTAAAGGCTGCAAATCATTGAAATGCAGCCTTTATTATGTAATACTGAATTACTTGCCGAACTTTGCGTCAGCGATTTCGTCGATAGACTTGCCTGAATCATCGTTCCAAGCGTACATCTTGCGGATTTCAGCGCCGACCTGTTCAAGCTGATGTTCGCTTTCCATACGTCTGCAAGCGTTGAAGTGTGAACGTCCCATCTTGTTTTCCATGATCCAGTTGCGAGCGAATGTACCGTCCTGAATTTCGTGGAGGACCTTCTTCATTTCCTTCTTTGTGTCTTCTGTGATTAAGCGCTTGCCGATTTCGTAATCGCCGAATTCAGCTGTATCGGAAATGGAGTATCTCATCATCTGGAAACCGCCCTTGTAGATAAGGTCAACGATAAGCTTCATTTCGTGAATGCACTCGAAGTAAGCGTTCTGTGGGTCGTAGCCTGCTTCAACCAGTGTTTCGAAGCCTGCCTTCATTAAAGCTGTAACGCCGCCGCAGAGAACGCACTGTTCGCCAAACAGGTCTGTTTCTGTTTCGCACTGGAAGGTTGTCATAAGAACGCCTGCTCTTGAGCCGCCGATACCTGCCGCATAAGCAAGACCTGTGTCAAGTGCTCTGCCTGTTGCGTCCTGATGAACGGCAACTAAGCAAGGAACACCTCTGCCGATTGTGTATTCGGAACGTACTGTGTGTCCGGGGCCCTTTGGAGCAACCATAATTACGTCAACGTCAGCAGGTGGGATAATCTGACCGAAGTGAATGTTGAAGCCGTGAGCGAAAGCAAGTGTCTTGCCTGCTGTAAGGTTCGGAGCAATGCTCTCCTTGTACATATCAGCCTGTCTTTCATCATTGATAAGAATCATGATGATGTCTGCTGCCTTTGCTGCGTCAGCAGCTGTCATTACCTTGAAGCCTGCTGCTTCAGCCTTTGCCCAGCTCTTGCTTCCGTTGTAAAGACCGATTACTACATTAACGCCGCTGTCCTTTAAGTTAAGAGCGTGTGCGTGTCCCTGGCTGCCGTAGCCGATAATTGCAACGGTCTTGCCGTCTAAGAGTGAAAGATTGCAGTCTTCCTGATGATACATTTTTGCCATAGTTTTGATCTCCTTTATTTTTTAGCGCCTTTCGACGTAGTTTACTTAAACTTTCAGCGAGG
>CAMDZU010000108.1 GCA_945910715.1 uncultured Clostridia bacterium | reverse complement strand
AGCGCAACCAAGTTCTTAAGCGGACACGGACAGGTTATGAGCGGCGTTATCGTTGATTCGGGCAAGTTCGTTTTCAAGGGCAACGACAGATTCCCGTTGTTCAATAACCCCGACCCGTCCTATCACGGAGTTGTTTTTGCGGATCTGGGAGAAACCGCCTTTATTTCAAGGCTGAGAGCCCTTATTACAAGAGATTTCGGCGCTTGCCCCTCCCCTTTCAACTCCTTTATGACCCTTAACGGCATTGAAACCCTTTCCCTCCGTATGGAACGTCACTGCAAAAATTCTCTTGCCGTTGCGGAATATCTGGAGCAGAATCCGCAGGTTGACAGGGTTAACTACCCTGCCCTTAAATCCAGCAGATACTACGACCTTTGCAAAAAGTATTCTCCCCTCGGAGGAGGCGGAGTCTTCACCTTTGAATTAAAGGGCGGAAGAGCCGCAGGCGAAAAGTTTATGGACAGCCTGAAGCTGCTTAAAATCGTTGCAAACGTGGGCGACGTGCGCTCAATGGTTATCCACCCGGCAACCACCACTCATTCACAGCTTACACCCGAACAGCTTGTTGCGTCGGGAGTTACAGAAAATACCGTTCGTCTTTCAATCGGTCTTGAAACAACAGAGGACATTATTGCCGACCTTGAACAGGCCATTGAAAAGACAAAGTAAGGAAAATTATGATACTTATTACAGGCGACACTCACGGCGATATTTCACGGTTCAAGAATCCGCTGATAAAAAAGCTGAAAAAGAACGATTCACTTATAATATGCGGCGATTTCGGCTTTATCTGGAACGGCTCCAAAAAGGAGAAAAAGCTGCTTAAATGGATAGGCAAGCGGCGGTACAACGTGCTTTTTGTGGAGGGCGTACACGAAAATTACGACGAGCTTGAAAAGTACGAAACGGAATACTGGTGCGGCGGTCTTACAAGGAAAATAAGCGGCAATCTACGTCAGCTTATCAGAGGAAACGTGTTCGATTTGCTGGACAGACGTGTTTTTGCTTTCGGCGGAGGAAGAAGCGAGGAGAACGATTCCTACCTTGAGGGCGAGGATACGGAAAAGCGCTGGCTGAGAGAAATCCCCACGGACGAGGAGCTGAAGAAGTCGGACGAGGCTTTGAAGCAGTTCGGAAACAAGGTGGACATTGTGGTAAGCTACGAGCCGCCTGCCTCTATATCGGAGTTTATCTGCCTGGGAAAAACCGACCGCAGCCATATAAACACCTACCTTGAGCATATCAGGGAAACGGTTGATTTCGGAGGCTGGTATTTCGGCAGACATCATATAAACAAAAGAATACCGCCTAAGTACTACGCTCTTTTCGACGAGGCAGTACCGGCGGACAGCAACAGAAAAGGAGTATAAGTATGGCAGAATTCAAGTATGAGATTACAAAGGAGCTTGGCGTTATTTCCGAGGGCTCAAGAGGCTACAGAATTGAGCTTAATATGGTTTCCTGGAATGACAGAGAGCCTAAGTACGATATTCGCTCATGGGCGCCCGACCACGAAAGAATGGGCAAGGGCATTTCCCTTACAGAGGAAGAAATGGAGCAGCTTGTTGCTCTGTGGAACGCCCGTGACGAAGAGGACAGCTTTGAATAATAGCCGATAATACACAGAAAACCCTGTTGTTCCTTTTGGGAGCAGCAGGGTTTTTCCCGGGTATGGGAATTTTACGTCCCGCTTATCTGTAACGACACTTTTTCACCCAACATTTTTTCATTATAAATATTGACATTTCAAGGCTGTTTGTGATATAGTAAAGATGTATAATTATGTATCTGAGGTGATATTTTGTCAGCTTTCAAAAATGCATTGAAATTTATTACAATTGCTGCTGCATTTGTGTTTTTCATATTACTTGTTTTCTGGGGAATTTCCGCAAGCGCCAACGGCGAAACCGAAACGGCTCTGCTTATTATCGGTGCTTCGGGGGACGTTACCGACATTTCCTCGTCTGAAAATCCTCCCGAAACCACTCCGCTTTTCCTCTCGGAAAATTCGTCCGATACCACTACTGCCCCCGAAGCTTCCGAGGACTCAATGGAAAGCACCACAACACTGGCTCCCGTAATCAACGAGGAATCAAGCGGCACAACCACCGAGCCTGCTCCCGTTGTGCCTGAGGTTCAGTCTGCCAATATCAACGACTACGAAAGCAACACCACTCTTTCCCTTTACTACATAACCGACTCTCAGGGACTTGAAAAGCTGTCAAAGCTGGTTTCCGAGGGCGTTGCCTTTGATGGAAAAACCGTAGCTCTCGCTTCAAACATCACAGTAAGCAAGGGCTTCTCCCCTATTGGCAATACCACAAGCTATTTCAAGGGCACCTTTGACGGCGCAGGCTATGCTATATGCGGTCTGAAAACCGTTTCAACCTCCGACAACGCAGGTCTTTTCACCTACATAAACGGCGCTACAATCAGAAATGTTGCCATTGACGCAAAGAGCAGCGTTTCGGGCAATTCATACGTCGGCTCCATTGTCGGCTATTTTGCTTCGGGTATTATTGACGGCTGCACAAACAGCGGCGCAGTAATTTCCACAAATCAGAACAGCTCCTCCAACGTGGGCGGTATTGCAGGCTATGTTGGCAGCGGAGCCCAGATACTGAACTGCGTCAACGCAGGAAGCGTTTCGGGCAAACATTCGGGCATAGGCGGAATTGCAGGTCAGATAAACGGCGGCTCGATTATGAACTGCTACAATATAGGCACGGTAACCAACGTTTCAAAGGACGCCTCCGTTGCCTATAAAACAGGCGGTATCTTCGGCTATGACGTTTATTCACAGTTCGGCTCGTCGGCAATCGCCAACTGCTACAATGCCGCTAACGTAAACTGCTCCTCCAGCACGGAAAAGGGCGGCGCAATCCACGGAGAAATCACCTCCACCACCAACGTATATAACTGCTTCTACGATACGCAGTACAGCCAGTACGGCGGCACTTCATCATATCAGTACAATCTTTACGTTGCATTCTACCCCAACTTCACCAATATAAACTACCTTGCAGGTCTTACGGGAATGAACGCGTCCCAGATGAAGTCGGCGGATCTTGTCGAGCGGCTCAACGCCTATGCGGCAGGAAATCCTATGCTGAAATCCTGGACAAACTCGGATACCGTAAATGCAGGCTACCCCTATTTCGGCACAAACACCAAGAAGGCATATTCAATTATGATTACCGCTTCGGCGGCAGGCACGGTAGTTTCGGACAAATCCCTTGCCTACCCGGGTGAAACAATACAGATTTCCGTTTCAACCACCACCAATGTTTCAAACTACGACCTTACGGGAATTACCGTTGTACGTTCAAGCGACGGCGGCGTTGTTTCCACAACCTCCTCCTTTACCTTTGTAATGCCTGAAAGCGACGTTGTTGTATCGCCTATTTTCTCCGAAAAGGAATACAACATTTCCTCAATGGTAAACAATACGGCAGGCGGCGTAATGACAATTTCACGCATTAAGGCTTCGGCAGGCACACAGGTGCTTGTTGCGGCAACTCCCACCACCGGCAACGAAATTGAGGAAATCAAGGTTTACTACACGGGAGATAACACCAAGGAGGTTATTGCAACACCCGTTTCGGTAACAGGCTCAACGGTGACCTACGCATTTACAATGCCCGAATCGGACGTTACGGTTTCGGGAAAATTCGTCCGTGCAGGCACAGTGACAACTACAACTGAAAAAACCACCAAGCCCACCGTTACAACCTCAGAAGATGATGAGGAGGAAGAGCTTGTCCCCGATGACGAGGACAGCGAGGACGATGACGATACCACGGACGATGACGATACCACCGACGATGACGATACCACGGACGATGACGACACCGCCGATGATGACGATACCACCGATGATGACGACACCACCGATGATGACGATACCATCGATGATGACGACACCTCGGATGATGACTATTACGATGACGACGACAGCTACGACGACGATTACGACGATACGGACGATGACACCACGGCAGACGATGACGACGATTCGGACGCTGTAATCGACGACGGCAATGACAGCAGCTCGGGCGGCAGCAGCAATACAGACGGCGCAGGCTCCGACCCCAACCCTGTCACAAACGTACCCGTTAATGCAATCGGATTGACAGCCGCAGCAGGTTCGGCAATTGTGATATTTGCACTGAAGCGCAGACGGAAATAATTTAAGAGACAGGATCGAGAAATCGGTCCTGTTTTTATTATGCCTGTTTTGGTAATATTCCTCAATTTTTTCGGTTGACACCGAATAAAAAAAGTTATATAATTATTGTAAATTCTTATCGGAAAGAAGATTTGCCTATGAACTTCAAATGGGACAAAAAATATCTCCATTGGGGGATTACAGCCTTCTCAGTAATTGTCGCAGGAACTGTTTTCTTTGTGGCAGTGGATAACTTCGAATCCGTTGCAAATGCAGTCGGCACTGTGTGGAATATGCTGATGCCGCTTGTAATGGGCTTTGTTATCGCCTATGTGCTTTCCCCTATTGCTACATTTTTCGAGAAAAGCTGCTTCCGCAGAATTGCCTTTGCAATTGACAAAAGAAAAAAAGCAAAGCTGCTTAAGGAAAATCCTGCCGCAATTCCCGAGGACAATACCCTTAATATAAAGAAAGCCTGCCGAGCTCTCAGCGTTGCGACTACCATTCTTTTAGCAATAATATTGTTTGTGGGACTGCTGTTTGCGGTAATTCCGCAGCTTGTTGAAACGGTGCAGACCCTTATCAACAATATGCCGACGTACATTCAGGAAACCAACGACTGGCTAACCCAATTCCTTGAAAATTATCCCGACGTAAGAAACGCCGTATCGGAATTTTTCGGCAATATCACCACCTATTTTATGGACTGGCTGAAAACCTCAATACTGCCGCAGATGACGGATATTGTAGGTACGGTTTCGTCAGGGCTGATGAGCGTTATCGGAGCGTTCTTAAACGTAATTTTAGGCTTTATCATCAGCATTTACTTCCTTTACCACAAGGAGCTTTTTGCGGCACAGATAAAGAAAGCCCTATACGCCTTTTTAAAGCCCAAAACCACCAACACCATACTCCGCAATATGCGTGAAATCAACATAAAGTTCGGCGGCTTTTTCACGGGAAAGCTTATCGACTCCTTTATTATGGGCGTAATGTTCTTCATTCTCATGACCATTTTCAATATGCCCTACACAATGCTGGTTTCGGTGCTTATGGCGGTGTTCAACATCATTCCCTATTTCGGACCAATTATCGGCGCTGTTCCAAGCGCATTGCTGATACTTATGGAGGACCCTCTTGCCTGCCTTTACTTTGTAATTATGGTAGTTGTACTCCAGCAGCTTGACGGCAACGTTATCAGCCCGAAAATCCTCGGTGACACCACAGGCTTATCCAGCTTCTGGGTTATTTTTGCAATTCTCCTTGGACAAAGTCTGTTCGGCTTCGTGGGACTGATTATCGGTATTCCGCTGTTTGCGGTAATCTACTCCTTCTGCAAGGGC
>CAMDZU010000107.1 GCA_945910715.1 uncultured Clostridia bacterium | reverse complement strand
TGACAAGCTGGCATCAAAGGGCGCACCGAAGCACCGTACTCCCGAAAAGACCCTGCTTTTACTGGCAGCATTGGGCGGCTCGGCGGCGATGTACATTACAATGCAGCTTATCCGCCACAAAACAAAGCACGCAAAGTTTATGATAGGGATTCCGGTTATTATGCTGCTGCAGGCGGTAGCAGTATGGGGGATAATGGCGCTTACAGCGACGAAGGTGTGAAAGGGGCTTTGCCCCTTTTCAAACCCTGAATATGGTGGTAAGAATGGGGGCGAATAGCCCCCATTACAGCTTGTCGAAAAAGTATTTTTCGATAAGCTGAAGACTTCGAGAAACACACTCAGACAAGGAAACGCTCCCGAAAGGCGTACAAAGGTACGTCAAGGGAGCGTTGCGTGGGTTTATCGACAGTCTGAAATGGGGGCGAGCGGCCCCCATCAATTATACTTGTTCATTGCGTCCGTGGTTTTGCCGCTCACTATCAGCTCAGCCGCAGCCGCCGCATTGGCGAAAACCTGCTCCAGCGCCTCTCCCTGTTCCTTTGGAAAATGCCCCAGCACCCAGTCTGCAAGGTCGTAGTCCTTGTTCGGCTTCTGTCCAACGCCCATTTTTATACGGGGGAAAACGTCGCTGCCCGTAAGGTAAATAATGCTCTTTATGCCGTTGTGACCGCCTGCGCTTCCTTTTGTCCTAATACGCATTTTGCCAACGTCAAGGCTTATGTCGTCGTACAGCACCAGCAGCTTTTCCGTTGACAGCTTGTAGAAATTCAGCGCTTCAACCACCGCCTCGCCGCTGTTGTTCATAAACGTGGTGGGTTTCATAAGCAGCACCTTTTTGCCCCCAACCGTTGCCTCCGCCGTAAGGGATTTGAAGCGCAGCTTTTTTATGTCAGCCCCCACCTTTTCCGCAAGGGTGTCTATCGCCATAAAGCCCATATTGTGACGGGTGTTTTCGTATTTCGTGCCGGGATTGCCAAGACCGACTATTATAAATTCAACAGGGCCTTGAGGCGTGTGTTCCTTTTCAATCTGTTTAAATATATCAAAAATCGACATTCTGTATAATTCCTTTCGCAGTGTTTATTATAATACCGTGAACATTTTACCACAAAACCGCTGAAAATACAACTATATCCTTGACAAGGGGCGGTTTTTATGCTAAAATAATGCCATATTCAAAGCAATGACGGAGAAACGGCAGTAGCTGACCGCAAAGTCACAGAGAGCCTTTGCACGGTGGAAAAAGGCACTTGCACAGCTATGAAATACCCTCCGGAGCGGTTTCCGAAAAAGCTTATGCGCAAGGAAACACGGGTAAGCCCGTTACAGCGGAAAGGTCTGTCGTGTTTTGCCGCAGATAAATTGAGGTGGTACCACGTTCACACGTCCTCTGCATTATGCAGGGGACTTTTTTGTTAGGAGGAACGGATGAAAGCGCTGAAAATTGCCTGCTTTTTTATGGCAGGGATTCTGGTTCAGGCTGCACTGTACGGATTGTCGATGCTGTTTTTGTACGGATTCAGCTTAGAGCTGCTGATTACAGGCGTAATTGCTGAAATTTTTGGGGCGATAATCCTTGGCTTCGTTTCGGGGAATATTGCGAAAAAGTTCAGCCTTTCACGGCTTGCGGGGACGCTTTCCTATATCATCGGCACATTCTTCTTGATTATTTCCGCCGCAATAGCAATTGACCTGCTCATGCCGTATTATCCCGTGGATTCTACGGGACTTGGCGGACTGCCTAACCTTGGCAGAAACATCTGCCTAGAAATGCTGCTGATATTCGCGATACCGCCTGCGCTCAACGCCCTTGTGCAGGGAATATACGGAATTTACAGACTTGTAAAAGCAAAAAAATAACCCATAAAAGGAGAAAAACAATGGAACTTTACGAAGAGCTTGTTGCCAGAGGACTTATCGCTCAGGTAACAAACGAAAAAGAAATCAGGGACATGATAAATCAGGGAAAGGCAACTTTCTACATCGGATTTGACCCCACAGCCGACTCGCTGCACGTTGGACACTTCATGGCGCTTTGCCTTATGAAGCGCTTACAGCAGGCAGGCAATAAGCCAATTGCCCTAATCGGCGGCGGCACGGGAATGATCGGCGACCCCAGCGGCAAAAACGATATGAGAAAAATGCTCACTCCCGAAATAATCCAGCACAACTGCGAATGCTTCAAGAAGCAGATGAGCCGCTTTATCGACTTCTCCGACGGCAAGGCAATTATGGTAAACAACGCAGACTGGCTTATGAATCTCAACTACGTTGAGCTGCTCAGAGAAGTGGGCGCCTGCTTCAGCGTAAACAAAATGCTTGCGGCAGAATGCTACAAGCAGAGAATGGAACGTGGGCTTACCTTCCTTGAGTTCAACTACATGATAATGCAGAGCTACGATTTCTATATGCTGTACCAGAAATACGGCTGCAATATGCAGTTCGGCGGCGACGACCAGTGGTCCAATATGCTGGGCGGTACTGAGCTTATCAGAAAGAAGCTGGGCAAGGACGCTCACGCAATGACCATTACTCTCCTGCTGAACAGCGAGGGCAAGAAAATGGGCAAGACCGAAAAGGGCGCAGTATGGCTTGATCCCGAAAAAACAAGCCCCTTCGAGTTCTACCAGTACTGGAGAAACGTAGGGGACGCCGACGTTATGAAGTGCATAAAGATGCTTACCTTCCTGCCTCTTGAGCAGATTAACGAAATGGAAGGCTGGGAGGGCGCACAGCTTAACAAGGCCAAGGAAATTCTTGCTTATGAGCTTACGGAGCTTGTTCACGGCAAGGAGGAGGCTGAAAAGGCAAAGGCGGCTGCGGCTGAAATCTTCGGCGGCGGCGCAGGTCATTCCGACAATATGCCCACAACAACAATTCCTGCCGAAATGCTTAACGACGGCAAAATCGGTATTCTCGACCTGCTTTGCGCAACAAAGCTTGCTCCTTCCAAGAGAGAAGCGAGAAACCTTATAAGCGGCGGCGGCATTGCGGTTGACGACGTAAAAATCGAGGACGCAAACGCACAGATTGAGATTAAGGACTTTGTTGTTATCCGCAAGGGCAAAAAGGTATTCCATAAGGCACAGAAGTAAAAAAAGAGGGCGGCAGCAGGGTTTACTTTTTCTGTTGGACAAATGCAGCAGTATTACGTCCTCTCCTTGTCAAACAGCCTTTACAGACACAAACGGCGGTGGTTTCCCCAATATGGGTATTCCAACCGCCGTCTTTATTTAATGTCTGCTCAGTAACTTCTGATAGGTTAAAAAAACAACGAAAAACGTCTGTCAGTAATATGAAAGCTGCTGTCCGTCGGTTTTATATGCCGCTATGCGGTTACCCCCTGATGGGGGCTTTTTTATTCCTTCTTTTCTTCAACGGGCTCGCCGTTCTGCTTTTTAAGCTGATCCCTGATTTCCTCAAGAAGAACAATCTGCGGATCGGGCTTTGGCGGTTCTTCGGGCTTTGGCTCTTCCTTCTTTTTGCGGTGGAACATATTTACCACCTTAACCAGCATAAATACTGCAACCGCAATAAGCAGGAAGCTGATAATGCTCTGAATGAATGCGCCGTAGCGGAGGTTAACCGCTTCCTTGACAACCTCTTCGCCCTCCATAACTGCCTCGGCAAGAGTTACCTGCATTTCGCTGAAGTCGATTCCGCCTGTGATAATTCCCACAGCAGGCATAATAACGTCCTTTACAAGACTGTTTACAATGGCGGTAAAAGCAGTACCCATTACAACACCGACAGCCATGTCAAGCACGTTGCCTCGTGAAATGAATTCCTTGAACTCGCCGATAACGCCGAGTCCCTTTTTAACTCCGCCCTTCATTCCGTCCTTAACGGAATCCAATGCTTTTTTCTCTGACATTGTTATACTCTCCTTTTTAATCGCAATATCCGAAGCCAAGAAGCCAGAAATAACTGTCCTCATAGCCTTCTGCCATTTTAATTTCAACCAGGTGTTCCTTGGTTTCGCCGCCGCCGAAAATCCACTGTGTTTCGGGGTTGTTCCAGCCTGTTGACATATTTGCCTTGACGTCCATTACCTTTTCGCCGTCAACATAAACGTCGATTGTACCCAGTCGTGCGCTGTCCTGGGCTCTGAAAATAACGTAAAGCGTATTGCAGCTTATGGTGAAGCTGATAGGCTCGTTGCCGCCGCTTTTGCCGAATTCCCAGCCGTTGGGGAACTGAGCGAGGGTTTCCTTGTCCGCCCATGAGCCAAGGCTGTTGGGGGTAATGCTTGTGCGGTCAAGGAGCTTCATTGTGGTGAAGTCGGCGCCGTTAAGGGTTTCGGCAGGAATTTCAGCCGTTTCCTTATCGCCCGTGCCGTTTTTCATTATTTCCATTACCTTTTTATAGTAGTTTTCTATCATTTCCGCAACAAGCTCATGTCCCCATTCGTTGGGGTGGGATTCGTCGTCGGAGTAATCCTCCCATGTCATTCTTCCCGCCTCAAATTCGGGTGCAAGGACGTTGTTCAGGCTTATCATTGGCAGGTCGTAATACTCGCCCACCTTGCTCATGTGCTCTTCGCAGGTATAGCCCGACTTGATAACGGTAAACAGCAGCACAACTGCCGTTTCCTTGTCCAGCTTCAGCATTTTTCGCACAAGGCTTTCGTAATTCTGCCTGCTCTTTGTATCCCCTGCGTCGTTTACCGCAAACTCGATAAAGATTATATCAGGCTCGCCGTGGGAAAGCACGTCCCTGTCAGAACGGATATTGCCCAGTGTAGAGGGCGTACCGCTCATTCCTGCGTTGACGTAGTTTATCTTTGTATGGGGATACTGCTCACAGAGCCAGTTATATGTAAGCTTTGCCCAGCAAAGCTCGGCTCCTGCCGTAAGTCCCTCGGTAATTGAGCCGCCTATGTAGGCAACGGTGATTTCCTCGCCGTTTTCGGCCTTTTTAAGCGCATTTTCCATTCGGGCGGTATTGCCAACTGTCATAAGTGAGCGCTCAACCATAAGCTGTCTGATTTCCTCCTCGGAAAGGGCGGAATAATCTATTTCCTGCGTTTCCCCGGTTATTGAGGTTGTATCGGAAATTACGTCAGCCAATGTGCCTTCGGTATCGGCAGATGTGACTGTCCCCGGATTTCCGCCGCTGGCCGAAAGCATTGCCGCCGCAGCAAGAACAGCAATAACCGATTTGATTTTATTCTTCATTTAATTCTCCTGACACATCTTGAATTTACATCTCCATAATAAATATTATACATTATTAGGAACAAATGTCAACAAAAAATAATAAAATGTAACACAGGCAATTTTTTTAATCTGAATAAATCTGTACTTACAGTTAAGAATATGTATGCAAGGAAATTTCAGAAAGGAACGGTATGATATGACAATCAAACGCGGAGAAATATATTATGCGGATTTAAGTCCCGTTATCGGCTCTGAGCAGGGCGGCGTAAGGCCTGTGCTCATTGTGCAGAACGACATAGGCAACCGACACAGCCCCACGGTAATTGCGGCGGCAATCACAAGCCAGCGAGAAAAAACCAAGCGGCCCACCCACATTGCCCTTGACGCAAGCAGCTGCGGCCT
>CAMDZU010000106.1 GCA_945910715.1 uncultured Clostridia bacterium | reverse complement strand
AGGATTCAGAGAATAGTGGGTCCATTTGCCTTCTTTGCGGCCAAGGACAATCCCTGCGTCACACAGGATTTTCATATGATGGGATAGAGTGGATTGCCCGATATTCAATTCTTCCAGCAGCTTGCAGGCGCATTTTTCACCGCCTTGCAGAAGCTGTAAAATCTTTACTCTGTTTTCGTCGCAGAAAGCCTTGAAAATGACTGCTGTTTTTTTCTCGTTCACCATATCACTCCTGTTGCTTTTTTGTTCATTATACATTATAAATAGATGCTTGTCAATATGATTGTTTATAAAAACAGCAGCTTATTAAAAAAATCGGTTTAATGCGCTGAAAACTATTGCAAAACAGGAGAAATTGTGCTAAAATAGCTATGGAATAGGCAGAAATGCCCCAGCATGCGTAAACGCTGGTTAAAGTAAGCATTGCAGGACGGCAATGCTTTTGGTCACCTCTAAAAACCACCGGCTATCGCCTTAGTACCTCATCTGATTGCATATTTTCCGCCATATTGCACAAATTTCGCTTGACGGGCGCCAGTCCGCCTGCGCTCTATTTGTACAATCTGACGGAAAATCTGACTGCGCATCTGAGGCACTATTGTTTTTAGAGGTGACCTTTTTTCATTCAGGAAGGAAAACAATTATGAAAATCAAATCGCTTTACGGACAGGGAAGAACGGTTTTTTCTTTTGAGGTGTTCCCACCCAAGAAAACCACTCCCATTGAATCAATATACGCAACCATGGAAAAGCTGACCGCTCTAAAGCCCGATTACATCAGCGTTACCTACGGCGCAGGCGGAAACCTTGCAGACAAGTCCACAATCGAGCTTGCCTCCGCCATAAAGAACAAGTACGGCATTGAGGCAATGGCGCACCTTACCTGCGTGAACAATACCCGTGAGGACGTGCTTGTACTGCTTGACGAAATGAAAAAGAACAACATTGAGAATATACTTGCGCTGAGAGGGGATATTAAGCCTGACGTTGAGCCGAGGCACGATTTCCGCTACGCAAACGAGCTGGTTGAATTTATAAAGTCTAACGGGGATTTTGATATTTCCGCCGCCTGCTACCCCGAATGTCACGTTGACGCAGAAAATATGATTGATGATATACGTCACCTTAAAAATAAGGTGGATTCGGGAGTAAGCGAGCTTATTTCCCAGCTTTTCTTCGACAACAGCAACTTTTACGAGTTTGTTGAAAAGGCGAGAATTGCGGGAGTAAACGTGCCGATTTCCGCAGGAATTATGCCTGTAACAAGCAAAAATCAGATTGAGCGTATGGTGACAATGTGCGGTGCAAGTCTGCCGCAGAAGTTTGTCCGTATGATACATCGCTACGAAGCCAAGCCCGAAGCCCTTGTGGACGCAGGAATCGCTTATGCGGTGGATCAGATAGTTGACCTTATTTCAAACGGCGTGGAGGGTATTCACCTTTACACAATGAACAACCCCTACGTTGCCGAAAAAATCACAAGCAGCATAAGGAGCCTACTGTAATGCATAAGCTTAACCGTGCGGAGGCATTGCGCTATATGGGTTACGGAAACAATCTGCCCGACGAGAAAATGTCGCTGCTTATAGACAAATGCGAGGAGCAGCTCCTTGCCGCCGCAGAGCCTAAATTTGTCTTTGCCGTATTTGATAAGGACAAATGCCCTGTCAGCTTAAAGGGAAAGGACATTGCAGAGCACCTTGAAAAAAGCGAAAAGGTAGTGCTTATGGCGGCAACTCTTGGCGCAAAGGCGGACAGGCTTATAAGAACGGCGGAAATAAAGGAAATGGCAGAGGCGGTAATTCTTGACGCACTTGCCAGCACCGCAATAGAGCAGGTCTGCGACAATGCCGAAAAGGAAATTCACCAAAGCTTTGCCGACTATTTTATGACGTGGCGTTTCAGCCCGGGCTACGGCGATTTCCCTATTGATATACAAGGGGAGTTTCTGAAAGTCCTTGACGCTCCGAAAAAAATCGGACTTTGTGCAAATTCAAGCAATATTCTTACCCCGAGAAAGTCGGTTACAGCCGTAATCGGTCTTTTAAAGGAAAAACCCGAGCAGAAAAAATCAGGATGTCAAAGCTGTAATTTAAAAGGTACTTGTCAGTTCAGACAAAAAGGAGAACGCTGTGGATTTTAAAACCTTACTTAAAAAAGAATTTGTTTTTCTTGACGGCGGAATGGGCACGGAGCTGCAGAAAAGAGGAATGGAAGCAGGAAAAAGCTCGGAGGAAATGAACTCGGAGCACCCCGAATGGGTAATCGACATTATGAAGTCCTACATCAACGCAGGCTCCGACATTGTCAGTGCCAACACCTTCAGCTCCAACCGCATAAAGCTTGAGGGAACGGGAAGAACCGTCGAGCAGTCGGTAAAGCTTGCTTTTGACTGTGCAAAAAAGGCGGCTGAGGGAACGGATACCCTTATTGCAATAGACGTAGGTCCGATAGGACAGCTCCTTGAGCCAACTGGCACGCTTACCTTTGAGGAGGCCTATGACATCTTCAAGGAGGTAATCGTTGCAGGCAAAAACAACGGCGCCGACCTTGTTGTAATTGAAACAATGACCGATATTTACGAAGTAAAGGCGGCATTGCTTGCGGCAAAGGAAAATACTGATTTGCCCGTGCTGTGCTATATGACCTTTGAAAAAAGCGGAAGAACCTTTACAGGCTGTTCCGTTCCTGCAATGGCGCTTGTTATTGAGGGAATAGGGGCTGACGCAATAGGTGTAAACTGCTCTCTTGGTCCAAACGACCTTTACGGAGTTGTGGAGGAGCTTATTGCATGGACTGACTTGCCCGTGGTTGTAAAACCAAACGCAGGACTTCCCGACCCTGCAACGGGTGCTTATGACATTGACGCTGAAATGTTCGCAGGCTATATGAAAAAATACGCCGAAATGGGCGTAAAGATTTTCGGCGGATGCTGCGGAACTTCTCCCGAATATATCAAGGCGCTTATCAAGGCTCTCGACGGTATGGAATATGCGGAAATAGAGGCGATTATTCCTCCTGCTGTTTCAAGCTATGCGGTTACCGTTGACATTACCCAGCCAAGAATAATAGGCGAGCGCATTAACCCGACGGGCAAAAAGCTGTTCAAGGAAGCACTGAAAAACAACGACATTGACTACATTTTAGGACAGGCAATCGACCAGGTTCACGCAGGAGCGGATATTCTTGACGTAAACGTAGGTCTTCCCGAAATAAACGAAAAGGAAATGATGGTGAGGGTAATCAAGGCGCTTCAGGGCGTGGTTGACGTACCGTTACAGATTGACTCCACTATTCCCGAGGTAATCGAGGCAGGTCTGCGTGTTTATAACGGTAAGCCCATTGTAAACTCCGTAAACGGCGAGGAAAAGAGCCTTAACACAATTCTCCCAATGGTAAAAAAATACGGTGCGGCGGTTGTGGGACTTACCCTTGACGAAAACGGTATTCCCAAAAAAGCCGAGGAGCGTTTTGCTATTGCGGAGCGTATTGTCAACAGAGCAGCAGAATACGGAATTCGCCGTGAGGACGTTTATATCGACTGTCTTACCCTTACCGCTTCCGCAGAGCAGGCGGCGGTTATGGAAACACTAAAGGCTGTTAAAATGGTAAAGGAAAGACTTGGAGTAAAGACGGTGCTTGGAGTTTCAAACATTTCCTTTGGTCTTCCCAACCGTGAGCTTGTAAACCACAATTTCCTTACAATGGCGCTTACCAACGGTCTTGACCTGCCCATTATCAACCCCAACGTGGCTTCAATGACAGGGGCGGTAAGAGCCTACAAGCTTCTTGCCAACATTGACAAAAACTCGGTTGAGTATATTGCAAATTACAGCGGCGATAGCACAGCCCCAAAAGCTGCGGCTGTAAAATCGGACATTACCCTTGAATATGCAATCGCTAACGGTCTGAAAAACGACGGCGCAAGAATAACGGGAGAAATGCTCCAAACCGTTGACCCAATGGAAATAATCAACGGACATCTTATTCCCGCCCTTGACAAAACGGGCAGTGAATTTGAAACGGGCAAGATTTTCCTGCCCCAGCTGATTTTATCGGCAGGAGTTGCACAGGCCTGCTTTGACGTAATCAAGGCAAAGCTTGCAAAGGAAAACAACACCCCTGTAAGCAAGGGCAAGGTAATTGTTGCAACGGTAAAGGGCGATATTCACGACATAGGTAAGAACATTGTGAAAACTCTCCTTGAAAATTACGGCTACACCGTAATCGACCTTGGAAAGGACGTTCCCGAGCAGGTTGTGGTTGATACGGCAATAAAGGAAAACGTCAAGCTGGTAGGTCTGTCGGCGCTGATGACAACTACCTTAAAGGCAATGGAGGACACAATAAAGCTGCTTCGTGAAAACAAGGTTGACTGCAAAATTATGGTGGGCGGTGCTGTGCTTACTCCCGAATATGCCGGGAAAATAGGCGCTGATTTCTATTCGAAGGACGCAAAGGAATCGGTTGATATTGCGAAAAAAGTCCTTGGATAATCATTCTGCTATTTGCACAAAAAATGCTGACTTTCAGGCGGTAATATGTTACAAATTAACACCCGAGAAATTTTGGATATTCTCGGGTGTTTTATTTGTTGTTGAATTGCATATAAAAATATCAACATTAAATGCGTAAATACATCAAAATAAATAAGCAAAACCTAATTCATAGCGGATAAGTGTGAATTTGATTATTGCAAAAATATGGGTATAATTAGATACAACGAAAACAAAATACCCTCAAGGGTATGAGCCTTAAACAATACATTACATAAACGGCTCGGAAAGGAAATGTTATGGAAAGAAAATCCAACGTAAAGCTGCTTAAAATCGTTACAGTAGGTTTGATGGCAGCGCTCACCTTCGCATTGTCCCTTATCAGTATCCCGATTCCTACTTTTTTGGGAATTTCCCGTATTCACCTTGGCAACTCAATGTGCATACTTGCAGGTCTGCTTCTGGGCGGAATGAACGGCGGTTTAGCCGCAGGTATCGGCTCGTTCATCTATGACCTTACAAACCCTGTTTATATTGCCTCTGCGCCCTTTACCTTTATTTCAAAGTTTGCAATGGGCTTTGTTGCAGGCAAAATAAACCGCGCAGGCATTAAAAACTCATTTGTAAGAGCACTTATCGGCGCAATTTTCGGTCAGATTGCCTACATAATTCTTTATCTTGGCAAATCCTTCGTTACCGACTTGCTTCTCGGCAACGCCGTTGAAACCGCATGGATTGACGTTCTCGGAAAGCTTGGCACTTCTTCTGTAAACGCAGTAATCGCAATTGTTATTTCAGTTCCTCTTTATCTCGCTTTAAAGAAAGCCCTTTCAAAAACTCCGATTGCCGCAATCCTCAGCGAAAAGCCTGAAAGCAAGGGCTACCTCAATCCTGTAACCGTTGCACTTATTATCTTTGCCTTTATCACAACCTCTCTTTACACAATCAGTCTTTCCGCACAGAGCAAGATTGACGCTGCAAAGGATAAGGAAAAGGCGGAGCTTGAAGCAAGACTTGAAGGCTATGAAGAAAAATTTGCTTACCTCGAAAGCCAGCTTGGAATTGAAT
>CAMDZU010000105.1 GCA_945910715.1 uncultured Clostridia bacterium | reverse complement strand
CGCTCTTCAAGAACAGCCGCCCATGTTGAGCCCGAATCAAACCATACGTCGAAAATATCCATTTCCTTTGTAAATTCGCCGCAGCCGCATTCGCACTTGAAGTAGGCAGGCAGGAATTCCGCAGGCTCTTTTGCATACCAAGCGTCGGAGCTTTCTGCTCTGAACATATCGGAAATAGCCTTGATTGTTGTTTCGTTGCAGATCGGCTTGCCGCAGTCCTTGCAGTAAACAACAGGAATCGGAACGCCCCAGCGGCGCTGACGGGAAATGCACCAGTCGCTTCTGTCACGGACCATATTCTTGATTCTGTCCTCGCCCCAGGCAGGAATCCACTGAACCTCCTCGATAGCCTTTACTGCGTCGTCGGCAAACTTGTCAACGGAGCAGAACCACTGTTCGGTTGCACGGTAGATAATAGGCTTATGGCATCTCCAGCAGTGGGGATAGGGGTGAACGATTTTCTGAATTGCAAGGAGAGCGTTGATTTCTTCAAGCTTTGCTGCAATTTTCTTGTTTGCGTCATTTGTGGTAAGACCTGCAAACTCGCCTGCTTCCTCGGTAAGAACGCCCTTGCTGTCAACAGGAACAATAATGTTGAACATACCCTTGTAGCTGTTGCATACCTCAAAGTCCTCAAGACCGAAGCCGGGGGCTGTATGAACGCAGCCTGTACCGCTTTCAAGAGTAACGTGGTCGCCTACGATGATGGGGGACTTTCTGGGCAGGAAGGGGTGATCGGTTTCGATAAGCTCAAGCTCCTTGCCGGTGAATGAGCCGATTGTGGAATACTTCTTGATTCCCGTTGCTTCCATAACGGTGGAAACAAGCTCGGTTGCCATTAACAGATACTCGCCGTAGGACTTGCTTTCCTCGTCCTCAACCTTAACGAAAGTATATTCATAGTTAGGGCCAAGACAGATAGCAAGGTTGCCCGGGAGGGTCCAAGTAGTTGTTGTCCAGATTACAGCGTAAGCCTTTGACAGGTCAATGCCCAAATCGTCAAACTTGCCCTTGCTGTCTGTAATTGCAAACTTAACGTAGATTGAGTAGCACTCGTCGTCCTCGTATTCGATTTCAGCCTCTGCAAGAGCGGTGTTGCAGTCGGCGCACCAGTAAACAGGCTTAAGTCCCTTGTACATAAGTCCCTTGCTGAACATTTTTCCGAATACTTCAACCTGCTTTGCCTCAAATTCAGGCTTTATTGTAAGATACGGGTCGTTGAAGTCGCCCCATACGCCTAAACGCTTGAACTGCGCTTTCTGGCTGTCAAGGCAGGAAATTGCAAATTCACGGCACTGCTTGCGGAGTGTAACCGTGTCGATTGCGCCGTTTTCAACGCCCATTGCCTTAAGCGCCTTTAATTCAATAGGAAGACCGTGACAGTCCCAGCCGGGAACATAAGTAGCCTGATAGCCTGTCATAGCCTTATATTTTACGATAATATCCTTTAAAATCTTGTTTAAGGCAGTACCCATGTGGATATCGCCGTTTGCGTATGGCGGTCCGTCGTGCAGAATGTACTTGGGCAGACCCTTGTTCTTCTTCTGAAGCTCGTAGTAAACTTCTGCAGCCTCCCAGTCCTCCAGCCACTTTGGCTCACGGGCAGGAAGATTTCCTCTCATAGGGTAATCGGTCTGCGGTAAATTTAGGGTTTCGTTAAAATCCTGTGCCATTTTGGTTTATCTCCTCTTTTTTCTGTATCTTATTTATTTTTACCGAATTCAAGCTTTTCATGGACGGTTTTCTGCGGTTTTTCAAAGAAAAGTCCCTCGTGTTTATTCTCGGAAAAATCCTCTACTTCCTCGTCCTCGTCTTCTTCCTCAAATACAGGCTGGAAGCCTATTTCGGTGGTTGCTCCCACAAGCGCCTCCGACTTTACGGTTTCGATTTCCTCAGGCTTTTCCTCCGCCTTGGGAGCTTCCGCTTCGGGCTTTGCCTTTGGCTCTTCGGCAGGAGCAGACTTGGGCTCTTCGGCAGGCTTTGGCTGTTCTGCGGCAAGAGCGGGCTTGGGCGGCTCGGGTGCCTTTGCAGGCTGTGCAGCAGCCTTTGCGTTCTTCACAAAGTCATTCTCATACTTTGAAGGAATTGCCTTTATTTCCTCGATATGCTTTTCGTAAGCGGCAAGAACAAGTGCGGTAAACTTCTTTGACTCGTCCCGTGTCCGTGCAAGTATTTCCGTATCACGCTCATTCTGACGAAGCATTTCGCTGTGCATTTCGTCAGCCTTTGCCTTTGCCTCGTTTATAATGCGATTTTTCTCTGCATTGGCGTTATCTATGATTTTCTTGGCCTCTTCTTTTTTGGAAACAATGCCGTCCTCAGCGTCCTTGACGATTTTAGCAGCCTTTTCCTTTGCGTCGGAAAGCAGCTTATCAGCCTTTGCCTGTGTTTCGGCAAGAAGCTCCTTGCTTTGCTTCTGTGCGCTGAGCAACGCGTCCTTGAGGGCGTCCTCGTCTTCACGATATTCACGAATTTTGTCAGCAAGCACCTCAAGCTTTTTCTCAAGGTCGCCGTTTTCTTTCTGAAGCTGTGTGAATTCAATGGAAATATCCCTTAAAAATTCGTCAACATCGTCCATTTTATAGCCGTTGAAGCTCTTGTCGAACTTCTTGTCCATAATTTCTTTAGCGTTCATATTGACCCCCTCAAATGTATTTTCTGAGCTTTATGTGAATCCTGCCTTTTTTGGTAACGGCTCCTGCCTCGTCAAAAATAAACTTGCCGAAGCCGTTTATTGTTATCCTGTCGTTTTCGGACAACGGAGTATCCGTATCGCATTCAATGCAGTTTATCTGCATTTTCCCCGATTTTATAAGCAATGCAGCCTTTTCACGGCTCAGTCCCGTTGCGGCTGCGGCAACGCTGTCCGCCCTTACAGACGACACAACGCCGCTTATTTCGGCAAATTCGGGCTTTGGGATTTCGGCGCAGATTCCCTCTTTTGCCGTTACTCCCACTCTGCCTACTTTGTTTACTTCATCAATAATCAACTGCGCAATATTTTCTGCGCAGAATACAATTCCATAGCCCTCGCCTGTGAGAATATCGCCTATAAGTTCACGCTTGATGTTCATTGACATAAGAGCGCCGAGAAAATCCCTGTGTGTAAGGGTATCGCACTTTCTGTAGGAAAAGGTGACCGCCTTTACGGGAAAATCCTGCTCCTCCCTGCTGTAGCCGCCAATGCCCATAACTCTGCGAACAGCGCCCTCATAGCCACCGAAAAAGGCATACTCCGCCCCTGTAATTACGGCGGTTTTTTCTGCAATGAGCTGTTCACGCTCGTTGAGAAACGCCGAAAACCTGGTGCAGCAATGCCTTTCTGACAGGTCTGCCATATCGAAAATTCTGCGCTCAAAGGCTTTTTCCTCGTCGGTAAGCTTAAGGTTCATCAGCTGAAATCAGCGTTGCTGCCAAGCTCCTCGATCATATCGCCCGAAATGTCAACATTGCGGGGAACGATAATGTAGGTTGTGTTTGCAATGCGCTTGAGCTCGCCGTCCATTGCGTAAGCCACGCCGCCTAAAAAGTCAAGCAGTCTGTTGGCAACGTTCTTGTTTGTGTTGTCAAGGTTGAGCACAACAGTTTTCTTGTCCTTGAAATGGTCGGCAATTTCGGGAGCCTCGCTGATTCTTTCTGGCTTTACAACAATAACCTGAAGATGCGTGGTTGCCGGAATGCTTAAAATCTTGTTGCTCTTTGCGGACGGACGAACGCCGTAATTGTCGTCAAACTGTGACTGTACAGGCTCGTTTGGCTCCTCGTCGTAGCCCTCGTCGGGATCGTCGTAATTTCCTGCTACTCTCTTGAATATATCGGATATGCCCATTGTCTTTCCTCCACTCATTTTCTGTATCCAAATAGCGAGCTTCCTATTCTCACTATGGTTGAACCGAATTCCACAGCCTCCGCATAATCCTTTGACATTCCCATAGAAAGAGTGTCAAACATTACATTGGAGCTGTCATTCAGCTGTTCCTTGTATTCGCTGAACAGCTTTTCCATTTCGGCAAAATATTTTCTGTTGCTTCCGTCAACATCAACAGGGGGAATTGCCATAAGTCCCCTTAAGCGTATTCCGTCAAGCTTAACCGCCTCGTCAATGAGATAAGGCAGGTCCTTTGGCATAACGCCGCTTTTGCTTTCCTCAAGACCGATATTCACCTCAAGGAGTATGTCCATTATACGTCCTGCGCCAACTGCTCTTTTGCTGATTTCCTCCGCAAGCTTTATACTGTTCACGGAATGAATCATAGCTACCTTATCAATTATATACTTAACTTTGTTATTTTGCAAGCCCCCAATGAAGTGAATTTCAGAATTTTTATCATATTCGTCAATTTTTCCCAAAAATTCCTGCACTCTGTTCTCTCCAAGGAGGGTTGCTCCAAGGCTTACCGCATAATTTATCTTTGCGGGCGGAACGGTTTTTGTAACAGCCATAAGCCGCACCTTGTCCGTTCTGCCTGATTTTTTCATTGCATTGCTTATGTTTTCGGTGATTTCAAGGTAGTTTTCCTTTACCGCCTCAAAATTCATTTCGTCAGAGAATGATTTTTCCATCATACAAATCCTTTCCCTCAACTACAACGCTGTCATAAAGCGACAGATAGCCGCTGCGCCCCGTGGTGTCGCTTACAATAAGGTAATCCTCCTCGGAGCTTATCATTTCCACCTTTTTGAAGCGTATTTCCACGCCCGTTTTTACAAAAACTCCACGCTCGCCCCGGTCGTTGAAGCGGATTGCGTCGGCAGGAACTCTTATGCCGCTGTAATCCTTAAGCACAAGCCTGAACTGCGCCACGCGTCCCGTTATGTATTCGGAGCTGAAGCGGTTGCATTCGAACACGGCAATGCTTGTACCGTCCTCCTGCTTTTCCACGCTGACTACCTCAGCAGGAATGGGCGTTGTTGAGGAGCCGATGCACACCTTTACCGTTGCGCCCTCGTAAACCTCGGTTACGTTGGAATCAACGATTCCGATAAACCGCCACTTGTAATCATCTACTATCTTGCCGATAATGTTGCTTGAAACGTTGCCGACGGGGTTTTTGATAATCTCGTTTATCTTTTCGGCGGTTAGCTGCTCCATTGTTTCATAGTTCAGCGAAACCTCATAGCCGTCGGCGCTGCTTACAAAATAGCCTGCCTCGCTTATCTGCATATCAACGGGAGTCTGGGAAATTCTCGCCTTAAGCGCCGCAATCTGATTGTTCAGCTGGGAGATTTTGCTTTCATAGCTTGTTTCGTTGCCCTTGACAATCTGCTTTTTGCTGTACAGATTAAGCAAATCGCTTTTCATTGCCGCAGCCGCCTGATAATCCTCATTATCAATGTTCTGAATAAGCAGCGAGTGCTTTTCGTAAATCTGGCTTGCAAAGGCCTCAAGCTGGGAGTTGTCCGTTCCCACAAGGCTCTGTGCGTCCTCCAGTACCTCAATCTGCTTGTTCAGCTCGTCAATCTGCTGCTGTATCGCAAGGTCGCTCTGGTTTTTGTAAATCTTGGCAATAACCGAATTTTTCGCTATCTTTGCGCCGTCCTCGTGGGTGTAGCTTATTACCCCCGAGCCGTTATAGGTAACGGTTTTTTCCTCACGGACGCACACTCCCTTGAAAATATAGGAATGAGAGCTTT
>CAMDZU010000104.1 GCA_945910715.1 uncultured Clostridia bacterium | reverse complement strand
GTTGCGACAACAGGCTATACAGAGGAACAGATAAAGCAGATAAAGGCAACTGCCGAGCAGATTCCCGTATTCTTCACATTCAATATGTCCCTCGGAATCAACCTGCTTGTGGACCTTGCAAAGCGTGCAACAAAGGTGCTTGGAGGACAGTTCGACATTGAAATTGTGGAAAAGCATCATAACCTCAAAAAGGACGCTCCCTCGGGTACGGCAATTATGATTGCGGAGGCAATAAACGGCGAGCTTGACAACAAGATGAAGTACGTTTACGACCGTCACAGCGTCAGAAAGCCCCGTGACAAGGAGGAAATCGGTCTGCACTCAATCAGAGGGGGCACAATAGTCGGCGAGCACGATATAATCTTTGCAGGTCACGACGAGGTTATCACCCTTTCACATTCCGCACAGTCAAAGGAAGTTTTTGCAGTAGGCTCAATAAATGCGGCCTTATTCCTCTGCAATAAGGAAAAGGGACTTTACGAAATGTCTGACATTCTTAAGGATTGAGTATGAGAAAGGAATCTATATGACCCAAATTACAATTACCGAAAACGTATCCGTTGTCACCTTCAAAAATCAATCCGATTCCAACGGCAATGAATTTCTTGCAGAAATATTCAGAAAAATTGCCGATGCCGGAATTTCTGTTGATATGATCTGCCATGCGCCTGCAACCTCCGAAACAGTTTCTTTCGGCTTTACCTTTGCAGACGAGGCACTGACGACAATTCTCCCTATAATCAACGCCGTTTCAAAGGGCAGAACAATGCCAATGGTAAACTGCGGAAACGTCAAGTTCATCATCAAGGCGGCTGAAATGGAAAACAGCGTTGGCTTTGCGGCAAAAGCCTTTGCAGCACTTTCAAGCGCAGACTGCAGCCCTGTTCTTGTTTCAACGGGCGTTGATGAAATTTCAATACTTGTTTCACCAAGCGACAGTGCAGAGCTTGAAAAGCAGCTGAAAAAAGTGTTCTGATTGCAATAAAAAACCGTAAGTCCCATTGGATTTACGGTTTTATTTTTATCTCTTCACAATTTTATTTCTGATACTTTCAATTCTGTTCAGTGCCTCGTTAAGGGTTTCGTCCTTCTTCGCAAAGTGCATTCTGATAAGGTTATTGACAGGCTCTCTGAAAAAGCTTGAACCGGGAACAGCTCCAACTCCCACATCTCTTGCAAGTACCTCGCAGAATTCAAGGTCGGAATCAAAACCAAACTCGCCTATGTCCAGCAAAACATAATATGCGCCCTGGGGATTTGTGTGAGCGATTCCTATATCGTCAAGTCCCTTTAAAAACAGCCCTCGTTTTGAGGTGTATTTATCGGTAAGCCAATTATAGTAATCTTCGCCGAATTTAAGTCCCGTAACAGCCGCTTCCTGCAATGGCGCAGCCGCTCCCACTGTGAGAAAATCGTGTACCTTTTTCGCAACGTCAATAATATCGGGCGGCGCAATAATATAACCAAGGCGCCAGCCTGTAATCGAATAGGTCTTTGAAAGAGAGCTGCAGGAAATTGTACGCTCCCACATTCCGGGCAATGAGGCAAAATAAACGTGCTTGTTGGGTGCATACACAATATGCTCGTACACCTCGTCGGTGATAACGTAAACGTCGTATTTTTCCGCAAGGTCGGCAATCAGCTTAAGCTCGTCAAGGGTGAAAACCTTACCGCACGGGTTAGAGGGATTGCAGAGTATAAGCGCCTTGGGATTCTGCCTGAACGCCGCTTCAAGCTCGTCGGGATTGAAATTGAATTCGGGCGGATAAAGGGGAACATAAATAGGCTCTGCTCCCGATAAGATGGTATCAGCGCCGTAATTCTCATAAAATGGCGAGAAAACAATAACCTTGTCCCCGGGGTTTGCAACGGTCATCATTGCCGCCATCATAGCCTCAGTGCTGCCGCAGGTGACAACAATCTCTCCGTTGGGGTCTATTTTTCTGCCCATAAGCCTTGACTGCTTTTCGGCAAGAGCCTCACGGAAATTCTGTGCGCCCCATGTAATGGAATACTGGTGAAAATCCTCATGGGTCACCTCCGCCAATCGATCAAGTATTTCCTTTGGCGGGTCAAAATCGGGAAATCCCTGTGACAGATTGACAGCGCCGTACTTATTTGATATTCTTGTCATACGGCGGATAACCGAATCGGTAAAGCTTTTTGTACGATCAGATAAATTCTTCATTGTTTTCTCCCGTTATGTACGATTTTTTGTTATTGAGAATGTGCAGAGGGTCAAGAGCGTTTTTAATGCTGTTCATTACCGCAAGGTTTTCCTTCGGGGTTTCACGGAGAAAATATCTCCGCTTGGTAATGCCGATACCGTGCTCGCCCGAGGTCACTCCACCAAGCTGATAGGCCTTTCCGTAGGCCTTATCCATATTTTCCTCAAGCTCCCTTATCCAGACTTCCTCATCTCTGTTTCCCCGTACAACGCAAAGGTGAACATTTCCGTCCCCTGCGTGTCCGAAGCTTACCATCTGCATTCCGCTTTCATTTTCAAGCTCGTTTATAAAGCCGATAAAGTCGGCGGTTTTGTTAATAGGAACTACAATATCAACAGGCTCCTGCTCGGAAACTGCCTCCACCGCTTTTACAAGAGCGCCTCTTACCTTCCATATTTCTGCGGCTTTGTCGGGGTCTGTAAGGGGAATAAAGTCAATTGCGCCATTTTCAAGGGCAAGATTTTTTACCCGCTCAGAATTGGCTTTTACCTCTTCTTCCCTGCCGTCAAAGGTGAGAAGAATATAGGAGCCTGCCTCGGGGCTAGGGTACTTGACGCTCGAAAAATCCTCACCAAGCTTTACCACCTTGCGCTCCATAAATTCCACCGCAGTTGGATTTGCGTTTGCACGGAGAATTTTCAGCACGCTTGATATGCCCGTTTTAAGATCGCTGTAAGGAACAAGCACGCTTAAGCTGCTTTCGGGCTTGGGTATAAGTTTTAAAATACACTTTGTAATTACGCCAAGCGTACCCTCGGAGCCGATATACAGATTTTTCAGCGAAAGACCGCTTGCGTCCTTAACGTTTTTGCCGCCTGCTTTAATCACCGTGCCGTCAGCCGTCACAATTTCAAGTCCACGGACGTAATCTCTTGTAACGCCGTACTTTACCGCACGCATACCCCCTGCGTTGGTACTGATATTGCCGCCGATAGTGGATTCCTTTTCGCCCGGGTCGGGAGGATAGAACAAACCCCTTTCCTCAACAAAGCGCTGCAAATCCTTAAGCAGTATTCCCGGCTCAACAGTAATTGTCATTGTATCGGTATCAAGTTCAAGTATATCATTCATCTGCGAAAAGTCAAGTATTATTCCCCCGTCAACGGGAACGGTCGAGCCAACAAGATTTGTTCCTGCCCCTCTGGGCGTAACGGGAATTTTGTTTCTGTGAGCGTAGGCAAGAATGCCGCTTACCTCTTCGGTGCTTTTTACAAAAACAAGCGCAGAGGCTGTTCCCTTTAATCGTCCCAGAGTATCGCTTAAATACCTGTCGGGTATATCGGCGGAAAGAATCCGCTTTTCGTCCTTCACAATACTTTTTAGTGCGTTAATATCCATATTTCCCCCTGAAAATACCCCGTCGACAATCGGCGGGGTATCTGTGTATTATCAGCCTGCAATCAGATCCTGATCCCAGCCCACCTTGATAAAGTATCCGCCGAATTTTTCGTTGAATACCTTTTCGGTTGCTTCAGTCTGGAAAGCCTCTACTACCTTTTTATAGGTTTCAGCCTTTGCCGGGTCCTTTAAATCCTCTGTGCGTGCAGCGATTATATTCCAGTAGTTTTCTTCATCAAGAACGCTGTCCTTGTAAATTGCTTCCTCTGTCTTAAGACCGAAGTCAAGAGCGTAGTTGCCGTTTACGATTGCCGCTGTAACATCGTCAAGGACTGACGGAATTGTGTTTGCCTTTAATTCCTTTATCTCGATAGCTGTGTTGTACTTTTCAATATCTTCAAGGGTAGGATTAAAGTCTGCGTCTGCCTTTAAGGTAATTACTCCTGCCGCCGCAAGTACCTTAATTGCACGTCCGCCGTTGGTTACGTCGTCGGGAATTGCAACAATATCGCCGTCCTTAAGCTCGGAAACAGACGAGATTTTTCTTGAATAAAGGTTGAGCGGAATAATAAAGGTAAAGCCGATGTTCTGAATGTTGTAGTTGTACTGTTCAATCTCCTTGTTGAGATAAATTATGTGCTGGAATGCGTTAAGGTCAATATCTCCGCTGTTGAGAGCGTTGTTGGGAGTAACGTAATCGGAGAACTGTACTATCTGTAAATCAATCCCCTGTTCCTTTAAGCTTTCCTGTGCAGGCTGCCATAAATCCTCGTAAATGCTGCCTACAACGCCAATTTTAACGGTTGTTGCTTCTGCAGGATTGTTTTCTGATGAGCAGCCAGGAATTGCAAGTGCGATTGTTGCAAGTGAAAGTATAGATGCGATAATTCCTTTAAGTTTCATTTTATTTTCCTCCATAATATCAATTATAATGTTAATGCCAGCTTGTAATTTTCGTACATTGTCTTGCAGGAAGCGTTAAACTGCTCCTGCTCCTTTTCGTTGAGGTCAAGCTGAATTATTTCCCCAACGCCGTTTTTGTTAAGCACAGCGGGAACGCTTGCATATACGTCCTGTTGTCCGTATTTTCCGTTAAGCAGCACCGAAACGGGCAAAATTCTGTTTTCGTCCCCGAATACCGCTGTAACTACCTCGGCAATTGCTGCGCCTATGCCGAATTCCGTCGAGCCTTTGCCGCCGAGAATTATCCAGCCCCCCGCTTTTCCTGCCGCCGCAAGAGCTTCAAGGTCAAGCTTTCCGTAGGTTTCGGGATATTCCTCCATAAGTTTAAACAAAGGCTTTCCTGCTATTGTAACCGTGGACCATGGCACCATCTGGCTTTCGCCATGTTCGCCCAGAGCGTAAGCATAAACCGATTTCTGATCAATTCCCACCGCCTGTGCTATTGCCCGTCTTAGTCTTGCGGAATCAAGGGTCGTGCTTGTTGAAAAAATCTTTTCCGTAGGCCAGTCAAGAACGTGCTGTATGTAATGGGTTACAACGTCGGCAGGATTTGAAATGTTGAGAATAATTCCCGAAAAGCCCGATGTTCTTATGTTCTCCGTTACGTCCTTCATTATCTCAATGGTCTGACGAAGCGTGTCCATTCTTGTCTGACCCTTGCTCATATCGGGCAATGGTCCTGCCGCAACTATGATAAGGCTTGCGTCCTTTGCGTCGGAATAATCTCCCGAGCGGACAATAACTCTTTTCCTAAGATAAACGGTTGCGTCGAACAAATCAAGCGCCTGCGCCTCCGCTTTCTTCTTGTCAATGTCGATATACACTATTTCCTCGGCAAGACCCTGTGAAATCAGCGCATAGCCTGCGTGAGAGCCAACGTGTCCTGCTCCGATTATAATGATTTTTCTTGTCTGAACTTCCATAGCCTCTCCTTAATGCCTGTTCTTCTTTACTACAAGATTGCCTGCAAGCTGAATTATGCATACAATAATGAACACAACGATTACCGTTACCCAGGTTACGTCAATCATATTGCGATCGTGGCCGTATCTGATTGCGAAATCTCCAAGTCCGCCCGAACCTACTGCGCCTGCCATTGCGGTAA
>CAMDZU010000103.1 GCA_945910715.1 uncultured Clostridia bacterium | reverse complement strand
CTTAACACGCCGTATATAAAACTGATTTCGACCCGCCGAGCAAAACTACCCTTGAAATGATAAAGGCAAGGCTCGGCGGAATTGCCGGAGGCGGCTCGCCTCACACAAGCACAGCTCTTATGTGATGAACCCTGTCTGCCGCCATAACATACCGTACCGTTTCGACACGGCAAATTCTGCCGCCGTACTCCACAATGTCGCCCGTATCAATAGGTACGTTTTTGGGCAGGGAATTTGCCGTATCGTAATACAGCACAAGACATTCTCTGTACCCCTCGTTTCCGTTATTGCACCGTGACCTGCGGTTTTCCTCAACACGCACATTTCGGAGAGCAACGGGCTGTTCATAGCCGCCGTAAAGTCCCTCTGTCTTCGGCTTTTTCAGCACGCACTCATGAGGGAGCAGCTTAAGTGGAATAGGTCTGACAAACATCCTTTACCGCCGTCCCTCTGTAAAAAAGTCCGCCAAGCTTAAGTATGGCAAGGGAAAGAGGGCATATTTTTATGCCCTCCGCTGTGTTCCCTCTGCAATCGGCGGTTTCGTAGGAAAAATCGCCGATTTTGGCTTTTGCGTAAAAGTCCTCCTGCTCATAGCCGTAAAGAAGCATATTTTCGCACTGGGCGTAAATTGCCTGCTTTAACATTCTTTCTTCCGCCTCGTTAAGGTCGGTTTTGTCGCACTTATTGTCGGTAAGCACGTTAATCAGCATTTTGGCACGGGCAAGGGTTTTGGAAAAATCCTCCCTTTCGCCGCCCTCAAAGCCAAGTCCGTTGTATTCTTCAACAGTAAGTTCCATACAAGCCACCGCTTATTCCGCCTGATTGAGGGAAACTGCAATTGCCTTTGCGGCATTGTCCGAAACAAACAGGTCGTGATACTTTCTGTAATCAATGTCCCATGCGTCTGCAAACTGGTTGATGTCGGGGCTTATCATCTTTACATTGTCCGTCTTTGAAACCGCAACGGGAGCGTTTTTCGGACAGATAATCCAGTTGATGTCAACAGCGCTTTCCTCTGCCGCAAAGCCGCCCTCTGTTTCAGCGCCGCTGCCCGACTTGAAGGAGTAGGCGGACTTCATTCTTGCGCTGGAAACGGGGATAATAACAGCGCCGTTGATTGTCTTTACCGCAAGGTCAAGATTTCCCTGCTTGAAGCTGCCTGCGTCAATGTAGCGTGCGACCTCGCTGCCTGACATAAGCATATCGTAAACGGGACGAGCCATTGTCACCACAATTGCGCTTTCGCCGCCCGTAACGTCGTAAACCTTGCTGAGCTGGGAAAGAAGCTGTGAAAGCACGGTAGCCTTTTCGGGAACGTAGCTTTCTCTGATTTCCGCCTTTGCCGCAAGGGTTGAGTAGCGGTAAGCGTCAATTTCGGGAATTACCCTTGTGCGCTGAAATTCGCTTGCAACGTTTGCCGCAGTAAGACCGAAGGAGGTTTCGTCCACGTCCATTGCGTCGATTCTGAAACGTCTGCCTCTGTCCTGTGACATTGTCATTGTCTGATAGGAGAAGGTAACAGCGCCCTCTGTATAGCCCTCGTCACGGTCGTAGTCCCCAAGACCCTGAAGGGACATTTTAGGTAGCTTGATTTCCTTGCCGCCGTTGTAGATTACCTGACCTGCGTTGTCTTCCATCCAGCCCGAGGTTGCGCCCTCGCAAATCTGTCTGTCAAGCTCGCTCTGAAAAACCTTTGCATATTCAACTGTGTTTGCCATAATAAAATTCCTTTCACTTGTTTCTGAAAATTTCCTTTATTGCCTTGAATTTGTCGTCGGGCTGCTTTGTCTTTGCCGAAAAATCGGGCAAGGTTCTTGCCGCCTCAAGCTGTGAGCCGAGATTTTCTATCTCCGCCTTAAGCGCCGCATTTTCCGTATTCAGAAAAGCAATCTGCTCCAGCAACTTTTCCTTTTCCTCGTCGGCTTTCTGCGGTTCAATAAGCTCTGTTTCTTCCATTTTACACACCTCCCTCCGCCTGTGATTTATCAATGCCGTAAATCTCCATAACCGCCCTTTCTCTGCTTATAATGCCTGCGTTGTAAAGCTTAAGGGCGTTGTCGATTTTCTGGCTGTTGTCCTGTGCAACGCTGTCCGCAAAGACGATTGTCACCTTGCAGTGGGTACAAGGCACCTCGCCGCTTTTCATCCCAATAAGCAGAAGGTTGTCAATCACATCAAGGAGTCCCTCTCTGATAAGCTGCTGATGGGCGGTTTTGGTGCGATAGGTCTTGCTGTTTCGGCTGATTACCTCGGCGGCTGTTTTTGCGGTGCTGCCGTGATAGGATAATGCGCCCTGGGACAGTCCCACCTGCATACAAAGCAGGTCAAGCAGCTCCGTAAGCGCCTGCGTATGCTGCTCCACACGAAGCTCGGCGGAATTGTCGATTATTTTCAGCTCCTCGTTGTCGTCGGCGCTGAAGGCCTGATACACCTCGTCATTGGGGTCGAAATATTTCACAAGGTTGCCCTTGCGGTCGTATTCTCCCCTTATTGCGGAGCAGGGTACGATAATTCTTTTCCTGCCAAGAACAAATTCCCTTTCAAGGCTGTCGAAAACCACGTCCAGGCTTTTCAGCGTGTCAACCGCCGCCGAAAAAACGGATTTTCCCAATGCTCCCTCTCCTGCGCCTGCAGGACGGAAATAGGTAAACAGCGGCTTTTCAAGCCCCTCGATAAAGGTTTCGGCAGCAAGGTCGGGGTAAAGCTCCTCAAGGTCGGTTTCCTTATAGCAGCCGTTCTTAAAGCGGAAAAGCTTGTTCCGGATAAGATAGCCGTCCTTTTCCTTCCGGTGTTCTTCAAGGAGAACGTACTCCGTTTCCTTTTCGGTGCGGCAGCTTATGATAAAGCCGCCGTAAACGCCCTTTTCATCGTACTTGGTGGGAACAAAGCACTGCGCAGGAAGAAAATCCAGCTTAGGCCTGCCCTTTTCGGAATAAACCTTGACAATGCCTGCTCCCTCTGCGAACATTCTTTCAAGAAAAAGAGGAAAACAGCGCCAGAAGCCGTTTTCCTGCAAGGTTTTTTCTATGTAGGCGGTGCATTGCTCGCTGTCGGCGGCAATGTCAATCTGCTGTGAAAAGCAAAGCGCCGCCATTTCGGAGCAAAGGCTCCGTGCCGCTCCAAGAGCGGAGATTTTTCTCATTCCTCCCTGAAGTCCGCCCTTTCGGGCGAATTGCCACGGAGTATTTCCGCTGTAAATATCCGCCCAGCAGCGGACGTTTTCAAGATAATTGAGCTGTCCCTCGGTAAGGCTTACTGGGCTTTTTCCCAAGGACAGCAGGTTTCTTAAGTTCATATTTTTCCTTTCTAATTAAGTCTGAACAGCTCCTTTTCAAACCGCTCTATGCCGTATTCGAAAGCGTCAAGAGAGTCAATGTCCGAAGTGCCGTTATCCAGCCTTACGTCGGCGTTAATGCGGTTTTCGTCCCACACGGCGGTTTCGATGGCCTCAATGAGATGAGGACATTCCTCGCTTACAAAAAAACGTCCTGCGCTCATAAGCCTGCAAAGCATATTTATACGGGTATTAACCGCCTTTTT
Organism: uncultured Clostridia bacterium; assembly: GCA_945910715.1. Taxonomy (GTDB): domain Bacteria; phylum Bacillota; class Clostridia; order Oscillospirales; family Ruminococcaceae; genus Ruminiclostridium_E. Next base: position 2,154 of record CAMDZU010000103.1, on the reverse strand, counting down.
AAGCGCATTTTTCACTTCAATCCGCACCTTATTGCGGAAACTTTTAACAAGCAGCTGCTCTGCGCTGTCGCAGTATGCCGCCCTTATACAGCCGCAGTACTGCTGCCATTCCTCGGTTTTCTCCCCGAATTTGTCAATAAGATGCTCCGCCGATTTGTTTTTGCCGTCGTAATACTCCTTTAGAGCATAAACATTGCGGAAGCCCTTGTCAAAGCCCACAAGACAGAAAACGCTTGCGGAATGATTGCCCCCGTAGTCAACACCCACAACGCATTGCTCAACAATACCGTCCGTTATAAGCTTATCAGCAACGGCTTTTGGCATAATCATCTCCGAAGAAAACTCCTCATAAATTCTGCCCTCTGCCGCCACCCAAAGCCCCTTGATAAAACGGTCGTAGTACATACCCTTGTACTCCTTTTTCAGATTTTCCACATAATCCTTGTCAAGAAAGGTGTTGTCCTCAAGGGTGAACTTCATATCCAGCAAATCAAGCTCCTTGTTGTCAAGATAGTTGCGTTTCAGCCAGTGCCTTGGGTGGTCGGGATTGGTGGTTGCAAAAAGCTTTGCCCCCTTGCCCGAAAGCCTTGACAGCAGCATTGCGAAAAAATCCTCCTCAAATAAGGTCAGCTCGTCGCAGTAAGCCCCGTCAAGGGTCATTCCCCTTATTTTCCCCTCGCTCCTTGAATCGCTTACTCCCTCAAGGTAGATTTTCCGCCCGAAGAAATCACCCTCCTTTTTGCTTAAGGAATAGCTGAAATTCTCCTCGCCGAAAATATCCTGCATAAGGGAAAGAGCGTTGCGTTTAAGGGTATTAAGGGTTTTTCCCACCATTATAAAGGAGCATTTCTCGCTTTTCTGCGCCACCCAAAAGCCCCACAAAATAAGGGAAACATACGTTTTTCCCGAACGCACGCTTCCCTCAAGAATATTAAGCCTTTTTAGTCCGCCGTTTTTTAACAGCGCAAGACACTCCTTTTGTTTTTCCGACAAAACTCCGTTCAAATTTTCACCTCCTCCCCTAATCAATTTCCCTCACAGCCTCCACAAGCTGATTGAGAACGGAAGAATCGGTTTTTCCCGCCTGATCCAGTCGGTCGAACACAAGACGGAAAACACGGGCAAGCTTTTCCAGATCCTTTTCGGCAAGCTTGTCGATAAGCTCCTTGTCCGTAAGCTTTTCAACGAACATATTGCCGAATTCAATTAGCCTGTCCTTATTTTCAATAAAAAAGCTGTCGGCAGAATCGGTTTTCATTTACTTCCCCCTCTCTTTTTCTTCCATGATACACTATAACACAGGGTACAGGTGCAACTCAATGCAAAGAAAAATTCAGGCTGTCCGACCAATATTAAAACAAGCTCACCCCCACGGAATCCCGCAGGGGTGAGCTGTTAAGGAAGGTAGAAAATGAAATGGAGTAAACTAATCCGATAATTCCCTCAGCGTTCCTTCGGCATGAACCTTGTTCCTTACCGCCGAAACGTCAAGTCTGCACTTGTCTATATCAATGTCGCAAAGACTGTAAATTCCGTCCTTGTAGTTGCCCTTTACCGTAATCGAGCCTGTTCCCGTAAGGTAAAGGTCGGAGCAGCTGTAAATTGCGGCGCAGGGCAAATCCTGCTCTTTGCTTTCCTTTTCGCCGTCAAAGGCGTATTCAGCTCCGTCTGTGAAATAATTCAGGGTATCCTCCGCAAGAGCAACGGTAATATCCCCCGACCCTGCTCCGTATAAGACGGAGCCTTTTGTGTTGGTTATATCGGCACCTGCAAAGGTAAGAATAACGCTTTCCTCCGAATCAACGTAAATCATTCCGTCCTCAAGGACGCCGTCTATTACAAACTCGCCGCCCTTTGTAATGGAAATAATCCTGCCGTCAACCCACGCTCCGTCCCCCTCGATTGTGACCGTATCGCCGAGGTTTATTCTGCAGACAGAGCTGTAGCAGCCCTCCTCCACAAGCTCGTTAAGGGGAATTGTTTCGCTTAATCCAACGCCTGCCCCATTGCCCGAGCAGCCGCTCAAAAACACCGAAGGAACGGCAAGCAATGACAACAGCCTTGAAAATGCTCTCATTACAGCCTGCACTTCCTTTCTGTTATGTATGTATTGTAATACTATAATGTGAAACTTAGGTGATAAATAACAAATCT
>CAMDZU010000102.1 GCA_945910715.1 uncultured Clostridia bacterium | reverse complement strand
CAAACGATCGTTCCGGCGGTATCATCTATAACGCAATCGAGGGCGAAACACATTCCTACAACGGTACAGACTACACATATTACGGCGTGGCTGACATTTCCGTTACACAGGATAAGGAAGCAAACACAACAGTTTATAACATCAAGATCCGTGACGACATCAAGTTCAGCGATGGCGAAACAATGGATATCGACGACGTTATTTTCACATACTACACACTTGCTGACCCAACATATTCAGGCGGTATTACCTTCAACTCAATGCCTGTTATCGGCTTAAAGAACTATCGTGCAAACAGCTCTATCGTCGAGGGTCTGACAGACGAGGAAATTGCAGCCGCTTACGAGGCTGACGAGGTTAAGCAGAATATTTCCGACAACATTATCCGTCCTGTTCTCGAAAGCGAATATGAATGGGTAGGCACACTTTACGGCGACGACAACTATGCCGCTTATACAGAAGCGTTCCCTGTTCAGAAGGACCTTTTCGTAGCATTCTACGGACTTGATGAAACATACAGCACAGAGGGTGTTGAGGACGCACAGGTAGTTGAGGACGTTATCGCTCAGTACGGCGCTGATTATGCTACACTTGGCGTTGCTTACGCAGGCGACGAAACTTACTTTGCAGGTCAGGCTGAGGAATACGCAATCGCTTACCTTGCTTCACAGGACAGCACTGCTTCCGAAGTAAACAGCATTGCAGGTATCAAGAGAATCAACGATTACGAGGTTGAAGTTACAACAAAGGGCTATGACGCTGCCGCTATCTACCAGATTGCAGGTATCAACGTTATGCCGCTTCACTACTACGGCGACGAGTCCAAGTACGACTACGAAAACAACAAGTTCGGCTTTGAAAGAGGCGACCTTTCTATCCTCGAATCAAAGGTATCCAGCCCTATGGGTTACGGTCCTTACAAGTTCGACAGATTTGAAAACAAGATCGTTTATATGGAAGCCAACGAAAACTACTACTTAGGCGAACCCAAAATCAAGTATCTCCAGTTTAAGACAACAACACAGTCTGAAAGCACATCTGCCGTACAGACAGGCGCAGTTGACGTTTCCAACCCTGCTGCCTCCAAGGAAGCTTACGAGGAAATCCGCAGCTACAACAGCAACGGCGAGCTTACAGGCGACACAATTTCCCTCTTCTCAACAGACTATCTCGGCTACGGTTATATCGGTATCAACGCAAACGTTATCAAGGTTGGCGAGGACGCTTCCTCCGACCAGAGCAAGGCGCTGAGAAAGGGTCTTGCAACAATTCTTTCAGTTTACCGTGACCTTACTGTTGACTCCTACTTCGGCGATACGGCAACAGTTATCAACTATCCTATTTCCAACACATCATGGGCTGCTCCTCAGAAGACAGACGAGGGCTACTCGGTAGCTTACTCAAAGGGCGTTGACGGCGCAGACCTTTACACATCAGATATGTCCGCCGACGACAAGTATGCGGCAGCTCTTGCAGCTGCAATCGAATACTTCAAGGCTGCAGGCTTCACTTATGATGAAGCAGAGGGCAAGTTCACAGCAGCTCCCGAGGGCGCTAAGCTTGAATATGAAATCATCATCCCGGGCAACGGCGACGGTAACCACCCGACCTTCGCTCTTGCAACAGCAGCCAAGGAACAGCTTGCAGGCATCGGCATCACATTAACAATCACAGACCCTGCCGACAGCAACCAGATGTGGGATAAGCTTAACGCAGGCACAGCTGAAATGTGGTGCGCAGCCTGGTCCGCAACAATCGACCCTGATATGTATCAGGTTTACCACAGCAGCAACATTGTTGGCAACGTTGGCGGTACAGGCAGCAACTACTACGGTGTTGCAGATTCAAAGCTTGACGAAGATATTATAGAAGCAAGAACAAGCGACGACCAGGAATACAGAAAGGCTATCTACAAGGAATGTCTTGATATTATTCTTGACTGGGCAGTTGAAATCCCGATCTATCAGCGTCAGGACTGCACAATATTCAGTACAGAACGTGTAAACATAGACACAGTTGTAAAGGATATGACAACCTACTACGGCTGGATGGCTGAAATTGAAAAGCTTGAAATGAACTGATGAAATAACGTAAAAGCCCATCAGTATAAATCTGGTGGGCTTTTTATGTTTATTAACGAAAGGCAGCATAGGCTTTACGCTGCTTTTCGCTTATGAACAGGGTTGTTCATTAAAAAAGTAACAGGAAGGAATGGTTAATCAGATGCGGAATTTCATTATTAAAAGAATAATGATAAGCGTAGTAATCCTATTTTTCGTGGCATTTATCGTTTATACCATAATCAGATGTATGCCCACCTCGTACATTGAAAATCTCGCCATGCAGAAGGCGCAGCTTCCCGGAGGAAAATCCTACGGCGAATGGCTGGAGCAGCTTACTGCAATTTACGGCCTTGACAAGAGTATTCCCGAAGGCTTTTTCGGCTGGCTGGGCAACGCTTTAAGAGGAGATTTCGGCGATTCCTGGCAGTTCAATGTTCCCGTTATTGAAAAGTTCAACGAGGTAATATGGGATTCCTTTGCGCTTGCGTCAATCAGCTTTGTGCTTGAGCTTGTAATTGCAATTCCTCTCGGAATTCTTTCCGCAAGAAAGCAGTACAGTAAAACCGATTACGCAGTTACCGTATTTGCACTTATCGGAATTTCGCTTCCTACCTTCTTCTTTGCAACAATCTTGAAGTATGTATTCTCGGTTCAGCTGGGTTGGTTCGACCTTTACGGAAAGGTGGGCAGGTATTACGACCAGCTTGACGCTTTCGGACAGTTTATGGATATTGCCGCCCACTATGTTCTTCCCATTGTAACTATCGTAATCGTAAGCATAGGAAGTCTTATGCGCTACACAAGAACAAATATGCTTGAGGTGCTTAACTCCGACTATATCAGAACGGCAAGAGCAAAGGGACTTTCCGAAAACAGAGTTGTAAACTATCACGCTTTCAGAAATACCCTTATCCCCATTGTTACAATTATCGGCGGCACGCTACCCGGTCTTTTTGCAGGCGCAATGATTACCGAAACCCTGTTCCAGATTCCCGGAATAGGCTACACCTCGTATCTTGCAATGACCAACGGCGATATTCCGTTCTCAATGTTCTTCCTTGTATTCCAGGCGGTGCTTACGCTGCTGGGAACATTGCTTGCGGATATTCTCTATGCGGTTGTTGACCCAAGAGTAAGACTTAATTAAGGAGGTGCGGAATGAAAAAGGAAAACAACCGGAGTGTTGAAAAAGAGGAAAAGCTTGCCCTTGACGACGAGCGCAGAGTAAAGGTCTTATCTCCCACAATGCTTGTTATGAAGCGCTTTTTCAGAAACAAGCTTGCAATTGCGGGACTTATTATAATTGTAGCAATGTTCCTGTTCTCCTTTGTAGGCGGATTTTTCTCGCCCTACGGAGAAAGCCAGGTATTTACCGGCTATGAGGACGTAATGAAGGAATACGCAAACGCAACCGTAAACAACAGCTTCCGCTATTCCTATGCGGAAAATGTGGATTTGTCAGCAGCCGCAAAGGGCAAAATCACTTCCGCAGTTACAAAGGGGCTTGATACAGCTGACGTTAACGGCGTTGTATATACAATCACCAACTTAAGCGACAGCTTAAAGCTTATCTCAATACAGAACAATTGCGCAAGAGTTACAGCATTAAAGGGTATTTACACCTTTGAGGACACAGGCGAAAATCCCCTTTCCGACAGCGCAAAGGATATTGTATCAGCCGCAATTGCAGATAGCAAGGAGTCGGTTGAAATTGATGGAATCAACTATCTGATTACCCGTGACGGCAGATTTTACAATGTAGCCATTGCACAGGACATTGCCATTGCATCGAAAATGGTTTACAATATGTACAACAGCGCTGACAAGGCTTCCTTTGAATTCAAGAGAGAGGCTGAAACCGCACTTGCAAAGGGTGAAAAAACCTTCACAGCCGACGGCGCAGAGTACGCTCTTGAAAATGTTGAGGGCGAAAACGTTGTAACCCTTAACGGACAGCCCTACGCAAATATCACAAACCTTATCGTTCAGCCTGTATCAAACGATATTTTCCTTACCGTTGACTACAAGCTTGCGGTGCAGGAGGCAATCGACGAGGGCAAAAAGGAATTTACCCTTACCGACGCAGAGGGAAATGATGTTACCTATGAAATAAGCGGCGTAAACGGCGATTACAAAATCAAGGCGGCAACACGCACTCAGCTTATCAGAATTTACGAGGAGCCCTCCTCCGAGCACTGGCTGGGCACAGACGCAAACGGTATGGATATTTTCACCCGTCTTATGTACGGCGGACGTATTTCGCTGATGATAGGCTTTGTTGTCGTTGTCATTGAAATTGTACTCGGCGTAATTCTGGGCGGTATTGCGGGATATTTCGGCGGCTGGGTGGATAACCTTATAATGCGTATAGTTGATATTTTCAACTGTATTCCGTCGCTGCCCCTTTATATCATCATCGGTTCAATTATGGACGCAATGAAGATTGAGCCTACGATAAGAATTTACTACCTTATGCTTATTCTCGGTCTGCTTAGCTGGCCGGGCATTGCAAGACTTGTAAGAGGTCAGATTTTATCGCTCCGTGAACAGGAATTTATGACGGCTGCCGAGGCAACGGGTATTTCCGTTTCACGCAGAATTTTCCGTCACCTTATACCAAACGTAATCCCACAGCTTATAGTTATGGCGACAATGGGACTTGGCTCAATCATTATCACCGAGTCAACCCTTTCGTTCTTAGGTCTTGGCGTTAAGTACCCCTACGCTTCATGGGGCAACATTGTTAACGCCGTTACAAACCTCAGAGTAATGACAAATTATTGGTTTGTATGGATTCCTGCAGGCTTCCTTATTCTTATTACCGTACTTGGATTTAACTTTATCGGCGACGGTCTGCGCGACGCATTCGACCCGAAGATGAAGCGTTAAGGAGGAATTGAGATGGCAGGAAATAAAAAAGCAAATTATATCTCCCGCAAGGAGTCAAGCAGAATATCAAGAGAAAACCGTAAAATCACAGCGGAATTTGAAAAGCAGCGCAAGCGCAGGAATGTTCCGAAGGAAGAGTATGCGGCGGTTATGAAAAACCCCGAAAACGTTGTTGAATTCGACAATCTGCATACCTATTTCTTTACGGATATAGGCACGGTAAAGGCGGTTGACGGTGTTTCCTTCGACGTACCTCAGGGCAAAACCGTGGGTATCGTAGGAGAATCGGGCTGCGGAAAGTCAATCACAAGCCTTTCCCTTATGCAGCTTGTGGCAAGACCCACAGGTCAGATTGTTGAGGGCGCAATACGCTTTGCCGGCGACGACGGTGTTATTGACGTTGCAAAAACTCCCGTTGCGGAAATGCAGAAAATCAGAGGAAACCAGATTTCAATGATTTTCCAGGAGCCTATGACCAGCCTTAACCCTGTTTTCCGTATCGGTCAGCAGGTGGACGAGGTAATTGAAATTCACGCAAAATCTCTTGCCAAGAGAGGCATTATGCCCGAGCTTGGCGGAGATATTAGCAAGAAAGCCTTTCACGAGCTGGTAAAAAATCGTACCATAGAAATGCTGAAAATGGTTGGCATTGCCAACAGCGAGGGCGTTTACTCAATGTACCCACACGAGCTTTCGGGCGGTATGCGCCAGCGTGTTATGATTGCCATGGCCCTTGCCTGCAGCCCAAAGCTGATTATTGCGGACGAGCCGACAACG
>CAMDZU010000101.1 GCA_945910715.1 uncultured Clostridia bacterium | reverse complement strand
CATATACATACCTTCCTGTCGTTTTTGATTGCAAACGTTTACAACCTGTTATAAATAAGTATAACGTATCTTTTAAAAAAAATCAACAGGTAATATAAAATTTTTCTCATTATGGCGGAATAGTACCGAAAATTGGCGCAAAAATGCAACAAAACTTGACTTAAAAAAGCTTAAGTGATAAAATATATACATTGACTTTATGAAAGGAAAACAAAAATGAACAAAAAAGACCTTGCACAGATAAAGAGAAATTTAACGGAAGCCAGCAACTTTATGACCCTTAACCACGTGCTTTGTGCGTTTGTTGACGCCGATAAAAATATAGTTTACTCAAAGCATCAGCTTCACGGAATTATGCCTGCCGAGGAAGCTGAAATAATTCTTGACACTCTCAAAAAGAGCATTAGCGGCAGTATGGGCAAGTCTATGCTGGAATTTGAATTTAACAAGGAGGCTTACCAGGAGGACGGAGCCCAGAATATTCTATACAAGACCTTGCAGTCAAAGCTTCTTGACGATGAGCAGAACACTCGTTTTCTTGAACATATTACACAGAATATTCAGTACGAATCTACCTTTGCCATTTTTGCGGGACATTTCACCTACGACGTTATGACAAGGGACAAAAACGAGGAGGAGCTTGATGTTTCGGAAAAGCGTTTCAACTTTATTGTAACTGCGTTCTGCCCTGTGGAAATTGCAGACGATACCCTTGTTTACGACGATATTGAAAACACGCTTTTCAAAAAGCACAACACCGACCGCATTGTAAGCAGAACTCCCTCCGACGGCTTTATGTACCCTGCTTTCAGCGAAAACGCCGCCGATATAAACAAGGTGCTTTACTACACAAAATCAGCCAAAAAGCCTAACATTTCCATTGTTGACGACGTGCTTGGCTGTCAGTTTTTAATGACCGCAAGCGATGAAAAGGAAACCTTCCGCAAGGTGCTTAACGAGGTTGTGGGCGACGAGCTGGACTACACGGTTATTACTCAGGTAAACGAGAAAATCAAGAAGGTAATCGACGAAAACAAGTACGATTCCGACCTGCCCTCCATTGACGATATAAAGCTGAGGGATATTCTTTACGACGTGGGAGTAAGCGACGAAAAGCTTCAGACCGTACATAAGATTTACAAGGACAACGTAGGTGAAAAGGCTCTTACCGCCCAGAACCTTGTGTCAACCAAAACGGTGGTTGCAACCCCCGAAATCACCATAAACATCAGCAAGGAGGCAACGGAAAAAATCCGCACCAGCGTTATCGAGGGCAGAAGATGCCTTGTAATCGACCTTGACGATCCGCAGATTACGGTAAACGGACTGCCTACAACGCTGCATTAAAGCTGACTGATAATTCATTTGCATAAACTTATACAGAAAGCTCCCATTGTTATTTACAACGGGAGCTGATTTTATCTGTATAATCAGATTTATCAATACTTGTCGTCATCACCAAGATTTATTACAGAAGACGGTCTTGGAGATGAAACGGGAGCTGTTCTTACCGGCTCGGGAGCGGTTCTGACAGGCTGAGGAGCAGGCTCCTGAACAGCGGCTCTTCTTGGCGCAGGAGCGGCTTCGGCTGCCTTAGCCGTGCTCTTAACCTTGAAGTGACCGATTTCGGAGCGGAGCATGCTTGAACGGCTTGTAAGCTCCTCGGAGCTTGCGGCACACTGCTCTGCTGTTGCAGAGGTTGTCTGTACAACAACGCTTATCTGGTCGATACCCATATTTATCTGTGCAACGGCTGTTGCCTGTTCCTCGCAAGCCTTTGAAACCTTGGAAACAATTCTGTCGATTTCCTTTTCGTGCTGTGCAATTGAGTTAAGCGCATTTGCCGTAGAGTTTGCCTTGATAACGCCCTCTTCTACGCTTCTTACGCAGCCCTCGATAAGAGCGGTGGTCTGCTGTGCAGCGTCCTGGGATTTCATTGCAAGGTTCTTTACCTCGTCCGCAACTACCGCAAAGCCCTTGCCTGCCTCGCCTGCTCTTGCCGCCTCAACCGCAGAGTTAAGAGCGAGAATGTTTGTCTGGAAGGCAATATCCTCGATAACCTTGATAATCTTTGCGATTTCGGAGGAGGACTTGCTGATGTCGTCCATTGCCTTGAGCATTTCGGTCATTTCGTGGTTGCCGTTTTCAACCTCCTTAACCGCCTTTGCAACGTTTTCAAGAGCGTCCTTGGCATTGTTTGCGTTGTTTTCAACAGCGTCCTTTACCTCGGCAATGGAAGCGGAAAGCTCCTCAATTGTGCTTGCCTGCTCCGTTGCGCCCTGTGAAAGATTCTGTGAAGCGGAGGCTACCTGCTCGCCGCCGTTGTTAACCTCAATTGCGCCCTGATAAATGTTAGCAAACACATTGTTGATATTGTCGCTGAGCTTCCTGATGCTCTTGCCCACAACGTCCTCCTCGGAGCGGAGAGTAATGTCGTGTGTGAAGTCGCCCTCTGCAATTTCAGCGATTTCCTTCGCCTGAAGCCTTGTGTTGTCAATCATCTTTCTGAGCGAGCCTGCAATAATGCCGAATTCGTTGTCCTTGTTATATGTAACCTCAGCGGTGATGTCGCCGTTTGCAATTTTCTCGGCAGCCTGTGCCATATCGTCAACAGGAGTAGTTATTTCCTTGTTCAGATAAATCATTATGATTATGCAGGCAACCGCCAGAAGTATGAAAATCACACAGGGAATTGCAATAAGCAGTATATTAAGAAGCTGCGCCTTACTTATCGCATCAGCGCCCGTTCCTTCGGGAACAAGGGCGGTAAGCTCCATACCGTTGTTCATTGCCATTACGCTGACAATTACTGTTATCAGAGCATTGACAAAGGCAAAGCCCATAACGGAAATAAATGCGGTTCTGATCGTACTTTTTAAATTCTTTTTCATAACACACCTCTTAACTACAGCATTTGCTGTAATATTTTACCAAATCATAAGGCTTTGGCGATTGAAATTTCGTCATTATTTATGATTTCCTACCTATTATAGCACATTGTGGACAAAAAATATATATGATTTTTTCATTTTTGGTAAAAATGCTATAAATTTTTGTAAGCAGTTACTTATCTGTTATCCAAAGCTCAAAAATGGCTGCGTCATCGTCGTTGTAATACCTTTTTCTGACAGCGATCTGCTCAAAGCCGAATCTTTTGTAAAGCTCAATTGCCGCTGTATTTCTTGACCGTACCTCAAGGAAAACCTTTTCGGCGTCGGGAGAAATGCGGTTAAGAAATTCCTTCATAAGCAATGAGCCAAAGCCGTTTCGGCGGTATTCTGGCATAACGGCAATGCGGTACAGCTCCGCCTCGTCGCCGCACAAAACACCCATTACATAGCCCACGGGCTTGTTGTCCCCACGGACAATGTGATAAACCGTGTGGTCCATACGAAGCTGGCTTTCCACGTTGGCTCTTGTCCACGGATTTTCAAAGCAAGCCTTTTCAATCTCAAAAATTGTATCAATATCGTTCATGCCAAAAATGCCTCATAAATTCCCACAAGCCTGTCCCTGCACTGTCTGTAGGCGTCGATTCCCTGCGTAAAGGGAGTTTCAACCCCCAGCACAACTATTTTATCCATTATATTTTCCCTGTTCAGCACGGAGCAGAGGGTGAATTTCTGCCTCTGATTCATAACGTGAATCTGCTCGTATCTGTCAACGTTCACATTCTGTACAGGCTTGGGAGTATAGCTTGTAAAAATGCCCATTTCCTCCAGCACCTGAACGGTATTATTGTCCCTTGTCTTGTCGATTACCGCAAGGCCTGCGCTGTCAAAGGAATAATCCGCCATACGCTTTTTTGCGATACTGTTGGCTATTTCAGCCGCCATAGGGCTTAAAACTCTGTTGCCCGTACAAACAATCAATACTTTTTTCATAAGTCACCGTCAATGCGTGTCAAACCAAGTGTTTCCGCTTTCAACGTCAACCGTCAGCGGAACGTTAAGCTTGACGCAGTTTTCCATTTCTTCCCTTAAAAGCCTTTCAACCTGCGGAACGTCCTTTTCCTCCGCCTCTACAATAAGCTCGTCGTGAACCTGCAGAATAAGACGTGCATTCAGTCCGCTTTCCTTCAGCCTTCTGTAAACGTGAATCATTGCGATTTTGATAATATCTGCGGCTGTGCCCTGTATGGGGGTGTTCATTGCGATGCGCTTGCCTAATGCCTGTACCATTTTGTTGCTGTTTGCCATTTCCGCAATGTACCGCCGTCTGCCGAACATTGTTGTAACATAACCGTCCTTTTTTGCGCTGTCAACGGTTTTGTCCATATATCTGCTTACGCCGCTGTACTTATCAAGATATGCCTTTATATAGCTGTTTGCCTCCGCAACGGAAACGCCAATGTCCTGTGAAAGTGAAAATGCCCCTATGCCGTAAACAATGCCGAAGTTTACCGCCTTTGCTCTTGAGCGCAGCTCGGGAGTTACCCATTCAAGGGGCTGATTGAACACCTGTGAGGCGGTAATTGCGTGAATATCCTCGCCGCTTTTAAATGCCTCCTGCATCATTTTATCGTCTGCAATATGAGCAAGCACACGAAGCTCAATCTGGGAACAGTCGGCGTCCACAAGCTCGCAGCCCTCCTTTGCACGGAAAAACTTCCTCATATTTCTGCCAAGGGGAGTGCGGACGGGAATATTCTGTATATTCGGGTCTGCGGAGGAAATTCTGCCTGTGCGTGTTTCGGTCTGCTTAAAGGTGGAGTGAATACGTCCGTCTTCGCCTACCACCTTCAAAAATGCCTGAACATAGGTGGAATTAAGCTTTGTGAGGGAGCGGTATTTTGAGATAAGGGGCACAATGGGGTGCTTGTCCATAAGGGCTTCAAGCACGTCTGCGTTGGTGGAATAACCGCTTTTGGTTTTCTTCTTGCAGGGCAGCATAAGCCTTTCAAAAAGCACCTCTCCAAGCTGTTTGGGCGACGCAATATTGAACTGTCCTCCTGCATAGCCGTAAATTTCCTGCTCGGTCTGCATTATTTCCGTTTCAAGATTTGCGCCGAATTCCCTTACGCCCTCAATATCAAGCTGCACCCCATCCTGCTCCATGCTGACCAGCACTTCCGCAAGGGGAATTTCTATTTCGGTGAGAATATTCATCATATTCTGCTCGCAAAGCCTTGAGTAAAGAACGCCGTTTAACTGCTCCAAAGCGTTTTCCTCCTCGCTCTTCACCCCGTATTCAAGGCAAAGTCTTTCCAGCGAATAATCGGAGGAATTAACGTTGAGGAGATATGCCGCAAGCACCGTGTCGAAAACCACGTTTTTTATTTCAATGCCCTTTGGCATACAAACCGTCCACAAAGCCTTTACGTCAAAGGTGCGCTTTGGCTTATCCGACTGCATAAACTCATCAAGGCGGTCGGTAACGTCCTCCCTTTTGCCCTCTGAAACTGCGTAAACTCTGCCGCCGTCAAGCATAACGTCAATGCCATCAACAAGCTTATGCTCCCTTTCGGTCTGCTGCGCCTTTGCGTTTCTCACGACATTGTCAAGAGCCTTGTCCGCCGCCTCTTTTGATACGTCAAGCTTTTTCAGCAGGGCGAACATTTCAAGCTCCGTAAGGATTTCCGCAAGCTTATGCTGGTCGGGCGCCTTTGGCTTATAGCTTTCAAGGTTTGTGTCAACGGGAGCGTCAAGAGCGATTGTGCCGAGAAAACGGCTAAGCTCTGCGCTTTCCTTTCCTGCCTCAAGCTTTTTCCGCACGCTTGGAGTTACCTCTATTGTGCCGATA
>CAMDZU010000100.1 GCA_945910715.1 uncultured Clostridia bacterium | reverse complement strand
TACCGGAGAAGTTTTCTAAAAAATTTGTAACGCATCATTGACAAACCAACATTTCTGAGAAAAAATTTACATTTCCGCAATATCTGCAAGTACCTTGTCCGTACTCCAGTAGAAATTGCTGTCCGAATAGCTGTCCTTAAGTCCGCAGCGGTCGAACATTTCCATTACAGGAGGCTGAACGCAGGTGAAATAAATCTGTGTGCCGCGCTCCGAAAGGTGCATACAAAGCTCCTGCAAAGCCTGTACTCCCGAAATATCCGCAAGGGGAACTCCTCGCATTGAGAAAATCACAACGTCCTCTTTTTCGTCGTCAAGGGGCTTCAGCTTTTCGGCTAACTTGCTTGCCGTGCCGAAATAAAGCGGACCTGTTATGTAGGCAACACGGGTTGAGGAATATTTTCCTACTTTTTCCTTGTCAACCCCCAGCTTTTCCGTATCAACCCCGGAAATTGTAACGGTCATATCCGAAACCTTAAGTACAAACATTACAACTGAGAAAAGTACACCGATTATAATTGCTACCGTAAGGTCGAAAATTACCGTTGCGAGCATTGTAATAAGGAACTGGAACATTGCTGTCTTGATTTTTCTGCTGAAAATGTCCTTGATAACGTGCCATTCGTTCATTCTCCAGGCGGTTACGATAAGCACTCCCGCAAGGGCTGAAAGAGGGATTTTCGACATAATGCCGCCCAGCAGGAACATTGAAAGAAGAAGCACTACCGAATGGATTACGCCTGTAATTCTTGTTCTGCCTCCTGCCTTAATCGCAACGCTGGTACGGGCAATTGCGGCTGTGGCAGGAACGCCGCCGAAAAGCGGAATGAGCATATTGCCGATTCCCTGTGCAACAAGCTCCTGGTCAGCATCCAGCTTTTCGTTCTTCATACGTCCTGCGCTTGCGCCGCAGAGGAGGGATTCGATAAGTCCCAAAGCGGCAATGCTGACGGCAGGCATAATCAGATTGTATATTTTATCAAAGGTAATCTGTGAGAAGTCCAGTCTGTTGTCAAGGAACAGGGTCTGCGGAATTGCGCCTACCACGTCCACTTCAAAGTTGAAAATGAAGTTTGCGGCAGTGGCAAGGATTATCGCCACCAGCGAGCTTGGAACAACTGCGTTAAGCTTTTTCGGGTAAATGAACATAAACACAATAACGCAAAGGCCGATAATAAGGGCGGTTGGATTAAGGTGCTGTTCGGTGGTGAAATAGCTTGCAATCTTGTCGATTGTGTTAAGTCCCGAGCCTGACAGCCCTGTGAGATTGTTTATCTGACCCAGTGCTATAATAATGGCAATACCCGAGGTAAAGCCTGTTATAACTGGCACGGGAATAAAGGAAACCAGCCCGCCAAGCTTGAATATGCCGCAAATCAGCAGTATGATTCCCGAAAGGAAGCAGGCAATGAACACGCCCTGAAGCTGATACTGGGCAACAAGTGAAACGAGAATTGCGGTCATTGCCCCCGTTGGTCCTGAAATCTGATAGGAGCCTCCCGAAAGCATACCGATAACAAAGCCTGCAATAACTGCGGTAATAAGTCCTGCGGCTGCGTCTGCGCCGCTTGAAACGCCGAATGCAAGAGCAAGCGGCAATGCAACTGCGGCAACTGTTACGCCTGCAAGAGCGTCCTTGCCGAAGCTTTTGGCATTGTAGCCCTTAAACTCGGTTTTTAACCTCTGAAAATAACGTTTAATCACTGTTTTATCCCCTTTTTTCAAAAATCACACAGCTACCATTTTACTACTTTGGCAAAAACTTGTCCATATTGAAAAATATTGAAATTTTTGGGGGATAAAGGGGACGATATGGGCAATATTGCTAATAATTCCTTCGATATTTAGTGCAAAACATAAAATAAAATCTGCAAACCAAAAGGCTTGCAGATTTATAATATAAGCTTTTGAATTATTCAGCTGTAAAAGCGTCCTTGCCTAAGCCGCAAACCGGGCAAACCCAGTCCTCGGGAAGATCCTCCCACTTTGTGCCGGGAGCAATTCCGTTGTCGGGATCGCCTAAAGCTTCGTCATAAACGTAACCGCATGGGCAAACGTATTTCATTGTAAAATCCTCCTTACTTGAAGTATCTGTTTAACAGACCCTGGAAAGCCTTGCCGTGTCTTGCTTCGTCCTTAGCCATTTCGTGTACTGTATCGTGAATAGCGTCTAAGCCAAGCTCCTTAGCCTTCTTTGCAATATCCAGCTTGCCCTGTGTTGCGCCGTGTTCAGCAGCAACTCTCTTTTCAAGGTTTTCCTTTGTGGAAGCGGAAACAACCTCGCCCAGCATTTCGCCGAACTTAGCAGCGTGTTCAGCCTCTTCGAAAGCAATTCTCTTGTAAGCCTCTGCAACCTCGGGGTAGCCCTCTCTGTCAGCAACTCTTGACATTGCAAGATACATACCAACTTCTGTGCATTCGCCCTCAAAGTTCATTCTGAGACCCTTAACGATTTCCTCGTCAACACCATCGATAATGCCAACCTCGTGTTCGCAAGCGAAGGTTAATGCGCCGCCTTCAACTACCTTGAACTTTGAGCCGGGGCACTTGCACTGTGGGCAGAATTCGGGTGCGGAATCTCCCTCGTGAACATATCCGCAGATTGGACAAACATACTTAGCCATAATAGTTAACTCCTTTTATAAGATTTTCAATAACAATAATCATTACTGATTTGATTACTATTTAATTATATCACATATTCACAAAAAGTCAATAGTTTTTAAGAAAAAAATCAAAGTTTTTAATTGAAATATCCCTCGGACAAAAGCAGCTCAAGAACTTTTGCTTCTCTTTCAAGCATTATCCTTATCTGATATTATGATTTCCCATAAACTGATTATACCCACGATTCGTTGCAAAGTCAACCTTTAATGTTATAGAAAAGCTGCTGGTGAAAAGGCTGTTGTGCGATAAATGGGAATTTGCGGGGTGCTCCCGCGTGCAATTCGGCTGAATGAGCAATTACTTCAAGCGTTTTCACACGAAGGCAAGGTGCTCGATAAATGGGAAGATGTAAGTCAAATAATTATTAAATCCATAATTCCATTTCTCCGGAATCGCCAAAACCGAACTTTTCATATAAATGCTTTCCAGCTGCTGATGGTTTAAGTTTTATGTTATGAACACCCTTACCCATAAGCCATTTCAGCAGTTCTTCAATTATTCTTGATGAATAACCATTTCTCCTTTTTTCAGGAATACAATATACATCAATAATATATCCGTACATTGGAGTTTTGAAAAAACAAAAAGGAACATCATCTTTGATTATTGCACCGCCACACGCAATGACGGTATCATTTTCATATATCATATAATGACAGCCCATGTCCTTTTTATACAATTCTTGATATTTTTCGTATATCTTTTCTTCGGCATTATCCTGTAACAAAGCTATTGAACCTACTTCTTTGAACATAGCCATTTTCAGCCTAACAACGGTATCTAAATCTTTGATGTCCGCCTTTTTAATTTCCATATTAAAATACTCCGTTCAAATAAATTCCGATTTATCTTAATAACTATTATAAACCACCCCATTGTCCGTGTCAACAAAAAGCCACAGCATTTCTGACTCAAAATCAAAAATGCCATGGCTTATCTGCTTTATGAAAAAATAAACATCAGAAGAAAATTCTTTCTTCAATATACTTCCTTACATCTTCAATCGGAATACGAACCTGTGTCATTGTGTCACGCTCACGGACTGTTACGCACTTGTCCTCTTCGCTTTCAAAGTCGTAGGTAATGCAGAAGGGAGTACCGATTTCGTCCTCTCTGCGGTAGCGCTTGCCGATTGCGCCTGCGTCGTCGTAATCAACAGGGAAGTACTTGCAAAGCTGGTCTGCAAGCTCGCCTGCGGGACCTGCAAGCTTCTTTGACAGCGGAAGAACTGCCGCCTTGATAGGCGCAAGAGCAGGGTGGAAGTGCATTACCGTACGGGTTGTACCGTCCTCTAATGCTTCCTCGTCGTAAGCCTCCGTAACAAGAGCAAGGAACAGACGTTCAACGCCCAGCGACGGCTCGATAACGTAAGGAACGTATCTTTCGTTTGCCTCCTGGTCGAAGTAGTCAAGCTGCTTGCCGCTGGTCTTGATGTGCTGATTGAGGTCGTAGTCGGTTCTGTCCGCAACGCCCCAGAGCTCGCCCCAGCCGAACGGGAACAGATACTCGAAGTCGGTTGTAGCCTTTGAATAGAAGCAGAGCTCCTCTTTATCGTGGTCACGGAGTCTGATGTTTTCTTCCTTAAGATTAAGGGACAGCAGGAAGTTTTTACAGAAGCTTCTCCAGTAATCAAACCATTCAAGGTCTGTACCGGGCTTGCAGAAGAATTCAAGCTCCATCTGTTCAAATTCACGAACACGGAAAATAAAGTTGCCGGGAGTGATTTCGTTTCTGAAGGACTTGCCCACCTGAGCGACGCCGAATGGGATTTTTCTTCTTGTTGTACGCTGAATGTTGGCGAAGTTTACGAAAATACCCTGTGCAGTTTCGGGACGGAGATAAAGCTCGGACTTGCTGTCCTCGGTAACGCCCTGAAATGTCTTGAACATAAGGTTGAACTGACGTATGTCGGTAAAGTTTGATTTGCCGCAGTTAGGGCAGCAGATGTGCTTTTCACGGATGTAGTTCATCATCATTTCGTTAGTCCAGCCTGCGGGATTTGTGCCGTCAAAGTCTTCAATAAGATTATCCGCTCTGTGACGTGTCTTGCAGTCCTTGCAGTCCATAAGAGGGTCGGAGAAGCCGCCGATATGACCCGAAGCAACCCAAGTCTGCGGATTCATAAGGATTGCCGAATCAAGACCTACGTTGTACTTGTTTTCCTGTACGAATTTCTTCAGCCAAGCCTTTTTGATGTTGTTTTTCAGCTCAACGCCAAGAGGACCGTAGTCCCATGTGTTTGCAAGTCCGCCGTAGATTTCGCTGCCTGGGTAGATGAAGCCTCTGCCCTTGCAGAGAGCAACAAGCTTGTCCATTGTTTTTTCTGTGTTCTTCATAAATAAATTCCTTTCATAAAATTCGCCCCGCCGTGGTTTCGGCGGGAACGGATTTTGAAATATTAAGCCGATTTATTATTCAACAGTCTGAATCCAGCCGAATTCGTCCTTGATTTTGCCCCACTGGATTCCTGTGAGGGTATCGTACAGCATCTGTGAGATTTCGCCGATTTCGCCGTTGTTGATTGGCATTACAAGGTCGCCGTACTTAAGCTCGCCGATAGGTGAAATAACAGCCGCCGTGCCTGTGCCCCAGGCTTCAACGAGAGTGCCGTTCTTGTATGCTTCAACCAGCTCGTCAATTGCAAGTCTGCGCTCGGAAACCTTGTAGCCCTTGGACTTTAACAGCTCGATAATGGACATTCTTGTGATACCGCCTAAAATTGAGCCTAAAAGCGCGGGGGTTACGATTTCGTCGCCGATTTTGAAGAATACGTTCATTGCGCCTACTTCTTCAACATATTTTCTCTCAACGCCGTCAAGCCAGAGAGTCTGTATGTAGCCCTGTTCAGCAGCCTCTTCCTGTCCCTTGAGGGAGATAGCGTAGTTTGCGCCTGCCTTTGTAAAGCCTGTGCCGCCGATTACAGCACGGACATACTTCTGCTCAACGAAAATTTTAACAGGTGCAAGACCGTCGGGATAGTAAGCGCCAACCGGTGAAAGAATGATTGCGAAAATAAGGTGCTTTGCAGGGTGAACGCCAACGTGTGCGTCTGTTGCGAAAATGTAGGGTCTGATGTAAAGTGAAGTGCCCTCTTCC
>CAMDZU010000099.1 GCA_945910715.1 uncultured Clostridia bacterium | reverse complement strand
TTATGAGTAAGAGAAAGCTTTTTGCGAGCTTTCGCCTGTTTGCTACGAAATATCCCTGAAAAAGGAGTGCCCTTTGGTACAGGAACAGGAGTGTTTTACAAAAACGTGGACTACCGCTTCAAAATCACTACCGACCGCCCCGTCCGGCTGATTTTATGGCAGGACGATCAACAGCTTTACGGAGAGCTTAGAACAACAAAAGGCTTTCCTTATTCCTACCGCATAACCGAAAACAATTAGGGCTATATGGAGGAAAAGGGGGAGTTTTACCGTGTAAGTCAGGTATATCGCATAACCCTTGACAAGGACAGGCGGATAATCAAACGGGAGCTTGTGCTGAACAATCACTCAAAGGTGATGTATGATTACAGCCTTATTCCCGAAAATCAGATAATCACGCCTTGTCTCAGAAGGCTTGAAACAGCGGAAAGGAAAACAGTATGAAAAAGAAATTCTTTTGCCTTATTATAACAGCCGCAATGCTTATTTCGGGCTGCGGCAATACAAATGAGCCCGTTGAACAGACAACAGCGTCCGAAACCGAAACCACAACCTCTGCCGAAAGCACCTCCGCAGAAACGGAAGAAACAGAGCAGCCCACTGAAGCGGAAACAAAGCAAGACCTTTACACCCTTGCTTATGAGGATTACAAGGACTATTCGTTCCATATTCCAAACAACGAAGTGTTTCCTTTTGACCTTAGCGTAACAGGAAATTATCACCAAATCGAGGACAGGAACACTATTTCCTTTGCAAATGTGGATTTGTATGCAAGAAATTCCACAAACGCCCTTGCGGTAGGCAAGGACGATGAAGCCGTTATCACTAAGGTAAACGCTTCAAGCATGAGCTACCTTACAATGGAAGATTCGGCTTACCGGATTGAACCCATTGATCCGAAGTTTACGGTTTCTGTTTCTTCCGATAAGGAAATCACAGTTGACAGCCTTAAATCGTCCTACGTTCTTTATCCCAATCAAAGCGCAGAAAACGACTATGTTATTTATGTAAACGGCTTTATCAGAAAATGCGAGGAAAGAGGTCTTGGTGACGGAAAATCCTACGTTTACGAAATAATAATCGACCCTGCGTATATGCACGGTATTCCTTTGCTTTCCACCAACAGCCGGCTGCTGAATTTCAACATAAATGGCACGGATATTACCGCCGATACTTTTATGATGAAATCAGAGCCCAAAACCGCAAAGTATATTTCCGAAAGCTCGCCCTTGCTTGATTTGGACGACAGCTTTGTTTATGCAAAAATCGAGCTGAACAGCATTAGCGTGGCATACTATAATACCTCAAAATCAGAAGGAGAGAATGAGGGATATTATGATAACACCTGTTTGATCAACGATATTGAGCTACTGTCCGATGATACGGACAAGGTGCTTGAAAATCCGTACTTTATAGATATGAACAAGGACCCGCAGATGGCGGCGGTTTACAATGCGCTTATTGACAACAGGGAAACTCTCCTTGCCGACGATACATACGGCATTGTGCTTTTAGACCTTGATTTTGACGGCACTCCCGAGGTGCTTGATACTCACCTTGACGCAGCGGACGATAAGTACGACAATGAGTGGACGTCAGATATTGACATATACCGTATTGGCGAGGACGGGCTGAAATATATTGATACTATTTATAATAAGCATCAGGCGGTATATGATATTTCAAACCTGCTTGGCATAAAGACCCTTGAGGACGGCTCAAAGGCGTGGTTTTCCACAAGCTACAAGAACCGCACCACAGGCGAAAACAACGATACCGACTATCTCTACATCCTGAACGGCGATACTCTTGAATACACTGAGGTATTTACCGCAAGGAATGTGGGCGAGCCAGACGAAAACGGGAATTATGAGGTAGAATATTACTATATGGGCGAGAAAATCGTTCCTACTGTCATAAAGGAAGAAGCAACCGACGATGACGGTCCACATTCTGATACACATTTTGAATGGAACGGCGCTTATTCCTACTGGGGAGAAATGTGGGAGCTTTACGGCAAGGCGAGAGCAAATTACTGCGCCGATATTGAAACAAGCTACAAAATGTACAGCAGTTGGCTAAGCAACATTTACTCCAAGGAATACAATCAGAAGCTTGAAAGATATGAGCTTAACGACCGTGAATACTCCTATCATATCGCTTATCTTGTGGATGAATTTTTCCTTGGGGAATACAACAGCGCTGAAATGAAGTATGACTACTATTTCTTAGGCGATTACGCAAAGCCTGTTATTTACCTTTATCCCGAGGAGGAAACCGAGGTAACGGTTTCTCTTGATTTCACCTACGGCGGCCGGCTTACCTGCACCTATCCCGAATACGACAACGGCTGGACTGTTACCGCAATGCCTGACGGCACACTTTACGACAAGGACGGAAAAGAGTATTACTGCCTGTACTGGGAAGCTGACGGCGGCGCTCTGTTTGACAACAGCAAGGGCTTCTGCGTAAAGGGCGGCGATACGGCGGAATTTCTCCGTGAAAAGCTTATGTACATTGGTCTTTCCGCAAGAGAGGCAAACGAGTTTATAATCTACTGGCTGCCCAAAATGCAGGATAACAGGTACAACGTAATTACCTTCCATACAGATGATTACGATAAAAGCGTTCCTCTTACACTTTCCGAAACCCCCGATACAAGTATCCGTGTGTTTATGACCTATTACGGAACAGAGGAGTTTGTGGAAATTGAGGAGCAGACCTTGCCCCATTATGAAAGAACGGGCTTTACGCTGGTTGAGTGGGGCGGAAGCGAGGAATGAGTTTTGCCGAAATTGAGCGGCAATACGGAATCAATTCCGAAATAAGCTGTAATATCCTCTCCGTTTTCGGGGAGGATATCAGACTGCCGATAAACCCACGCACCGCAAAAATGCAGGTTCAGATTTGTAATAAAATTATTCAGATATATCATTACTTTTTTATTTCCGCATCCGTTTTCGGCTGCGGAAATGCATTTTTGCTTACTGCGTCAACGCTCCCTTGACGTACCTTTGTACGCCTGTCGGGAGCGTTTCCTTGTCTGCGTGTGTTTCTCGACGTCTGAAGCTTGTCGAAAAATACTTTTTCGACAAGCTCCGCACCACACTCCCGTATGGTGCGGCTTAATTAAATCTTTGTAATATCTACCATTTCAACATCGTCAATGGTCTTGTTCATTTCAAGACAGGTTGCCAGCGCATTTGCCGTATCTATTGAAGTAAGGCAAGCAATTGAACGCTCAACAGTCTTTCTTCTCATCTTTACGCTGTCACGGGCAGGGTCACGGCCTGTTTCGGAGGTTGAAATAACATAGTTGATTTTGCCGCTTTCAAGCAGACTGATAACATTTGGCTCCTTGTCCTCGTTAAGTCTGTAGGTGAAGTTGGTTGCTATCATATTTCTGTTAAGCAGCGAGGCTGTGCCGCTTGTTGCGTAAATGTCAAAGCCGAGAGCCTCAAATCTGCTTGCAACGTCGATAATTTCCGACTTGTCGTGATCTCTTACGGAAATAAGCACGCCGCCCTTGCGCTCCATTTTGAAGCCTGCCGCAATAAGACCCTTGTAAAGGGCTTCCTCAAAGGTTTTGGCAATACCGAGGCACTCGCCCGTGGACTTCATTTCAGGTCCTAACTGGGTATCAACGTCGTGCAGCTTTTCAAAGCTGAATACGGGAACCTTGACCGCAACATAATCGCCAACGGGATAAAGTCCGCTTGTGAAGCCCTGCTCCTTAAGGGTCTGACCCATAAGTATCTTTGTTGCAATATCAACCATCTGAACGCCCGTTACCTTGCTGATATAGGGAACTGTTCTTGATGAACGGGGATTTACCTCGATTACATAAACCTGATGGTCGTAAACAACGTACTGGATGTTTACAAGACCGATTACGTTAAGCGCCTTTGCAAGACGTTCCGTGTAGGTGATAATTACCTTCTTGATACGCTCCGAAAGGGTCTGTGCAGGATATACGGAAATGGAGTCCCCTGAGTGGATACCTGCACGCTCGATATGCTCCATAATGCCTGGGATAAGGAAGTCCGTACCGTCGCAGATAGCGTCAACCTCAACCTCAGTACCCATAAGGTACTTATCGATAAGAACGGGGTTTTCCAGCTTTGTTGCTGTGATTATGTTCATATATTCGGTAACGTCGCTGTCGCAGTGTGCTATAATCATATTCTGACCGCCAAGAACGTAGGAGGGACGGAGCAGTACGGGATAGCCAAGCTTTCTTGCAACCACAAGAGCCTCTTCGGTTGTGAATACCGTTTCGCCTGCGGGACGGGGAATATCGCACTTTTCAAGGAGCTCGTCAAACAGCTCTCTGTCCTCTGCGGCGTCAATGCTTTCGGCTGATGTGCCAAGAATGTTTGCGCCTATTTCCTGCAGGTGCTTTGTCAGCTTGATTGCGGTCTGACCGCCGAACTGAACAACAACTCCGTCGGGCTTTTCGGTAGCGATAAGAGCGTCAACATCCTCAAAGGTAAGGGGATCGAAGTAAAGTCGGTCGCCTGTGTCAAAGTCGGTTGAAACGGTTTCGGGGTTATTGTTGCAGAGGATAGCCTCGCAGCCAAGCTCCTTAAGCGCCCATACGCAGTGAACGGAGCAGTAGTCGAACTCGATACCCTGACCGATTCTGATTGGTCCCGAGCCGAAAACAAGGATTTTCTTCTTGTCGCTTGGGTGCTGCTCGATAAACTCGGCAGCCTCGTTTTCCTCGTCAAAGGTTGAGTAGAAATAAGGCGTATCTGCGCTGAATTCTGCGGCGCAGGTGTCAACCATCTTGTAAACGGCTGTTTTCTTTTCAATACCCTTGTCTGCAAGCTTCTGACCTGAAATTGCTTCAATGGTCTTGTCAAGATAGCAGTACTGCTTTGCGGTATTGTATTTTTCCTGTGTCAGCTCGCCCTCTGCAAGCCACTTTTCCAGCTTGACAAGGTTGTTGAGCTTTTCAATGAACCAGTTGTCTATTTTTGTGATTTCGTGGATTCTGTCAACGGAAATACCACGCTTCAGCGCCTCGAATACGCAGAATGAGCGGTCAACGTCAACATCGTACAGCTTCTTTTCAACCTCCTCGTCTGTAAGGAGTGTGAACTGCTTCTTTGTCATGGTGTCCATGCCAAGCTCGATTGAGCGGACAGCCTTCATCATAGCCGCTTCAAAGCTTGTGCCGATAGCCATGATTTCGCCTGTTGCCTTCATCTGTGTGCCAAGGGTTTTCTTAGCGTAAACGAACTTGTCGAAAGGCCATTTGGGGAACTTTACAACCAGATAGTCCAGCGCAGGCTCAAAGCAGGCATAGGTCTTGCCTGTTACCTGATTAACGATTTCGTCAAGGCTGTAGCCGATTGCGATTCTTGTTGCAACCTTTGCGATGGGGTAGCCCGTTGCCTTTGAAGCAAGGGCTGATGAACGGGAAACACGGGGGTTAACCTCGATTACGGCATATTCAAAGGAGGTTGGGTGCAGAGCGAACTGGCAGTTGCAGCCGCCCTCTACCTTTAACGCCTGAATAATGTTCAGTGCAGCAGTACGGAGCATCTGATATTCCTTATCGGAAAGTGTAACCGCAGGAGCAACAACTATACTGTCGCCTGTGTGAACGCCAACGGGGTCGAAGTTTTCCATGGAGCAGACGGTGATTACGTTGCCCTTTGCGTCACGGATAACCTCAAACTCGATTTCCTTCCAGCCTGCAATGCACTTTTCAACAAGAATCTGATGAATCGGGGAAAGGCGACGTCCGTTGGTTGCGATTCCGTGAAGCTC
>CAMDZU010000098.1 GCA_945910715.1 uncultured Clostridia bacterium | reverse complement strand
TTGAACATTTTCAAATCTTCTTCATAATTCTTTCCTTTCTCTTAAATAAGCACTTTGGTTGCTTAATACAAATATAGCAGTTTTCAACAATAAAGTCAATATATTTTTAACAAAAAATACTTGAATTAAGTTAAAGAATATGATATAATTAAGTTATTCTTTAAGTTTATGGTTATAACCTGTGTGTTATAATGATTGAGAGGATTATATGAAAATTTCACAGATGAAAAAAATCACAGCCGATAATCCGGCATTTTCCTATATGGGAAGAATTGACTTTTCCGACAAAGCTCAACCCTTGTTCATTTACGCAGGAAGTATGGTAAGAGTAAAGTTCACAGGCACACTTGCAGGAGTATTCATTAAAAACGTATGTATGGGCGAATACTGCTCGTTGGGCTATCTTATTGACGGAGTTCAGGGCAAAACCGAGCTTTTGCCAAGCGGCGAGGAGGAATACTATCAGCTTGCGGACGGGCTTTCCGACGAGGAACACGAGCTTGTGATTTTCAAGCGCCAGGCTGCCGCACACTACTTCTGCTTCTGCGGAATAGGCATTTCACAGAACGGAACCGTAAGCGAGCCTGCTCCCCTTTCCGACTTCAGGCTTGAAATTTACGGCGACAGCGTATCCGCAGGAGAAGTTGTGGAAAACATTTACTACGAGGCTCACACCGACCCCGAAAACCATAAGGGCGTTTACGATAACTCATGGTTCAGCTACACCCTTTCCCTTGCAAGAAAGCTTAACGCACAGATTCACAACTGCTCTCAGGGAGGCATTTCCCTTTTTGATAAAACAGGGTATTTCAACGGTCCCGACAACCTTACGGGACTTGAAACGACCTATGATAAGCTAAGCTACGTTTCCTACTCTCCTATGGGACTGACAAAGTGGGATTTCAGCCGATACACTCCCGACCTTGTTATAATCGCAATCGGACAGAACGACGCAAGTCCCGACCCCGACTGCATGAGCAATCCCGAATACAAGGCAAAATGGCAGGCAAAATACAGCGAGATTATCAAGGACCTGCAAAGCAGATACGGCGAAAAAACACGTTTTCTCCTTATTACAACCGTGCTTATTCATGAAAAATGCTGGGATAATGCCATTGACGAAATTGCAGGAAGCTTTGGGGACAATGTAAGGCATTACCTCTTTAAGAGAAACGGCGCCGCAACTCCCGGTCACCCACGAATTACCGAGCAGGAGGAAATGGCAGGAGAGCTTAATACTTATATCAGAGAATGGTTTAATATGTAACAATACCCTCACGGTTAATGCCGTGAGGGTATTTCAGACTGTCGATAAACCCACGCACCGCAAAAATGCGGGTTCAATGTGATAACAAAATTTTTCATAGATATCATTGCTTTTTATTTCCGCAGCCGTAAAACGGCTGCGGAAATGCATTTTTGCTTACTGCGTCAACGCTCCCTTGACGTACCTTTGTACGCCTGTCGGGAGCGTTTCCTTGTCTGCGTGTGTTTCTCGAAGTCTGAAGCTTGTCGAAAAATACTTTTTCGACAAGCTCCAATACCCTCACGGTTAATGCCGTGAGGGTATTTTACTGCATCATTCCTCCGAGGAAACCGCAATCCAGCCCATTTCCTCAAGCTGCGAAAGCTTTTCTTCGGGAATATCCTCAATGCTGCCGTCGGACAGTTTTTGCAGGCTGAATATATCTGTCCGTCCCGGATAGGTTTCAAGCACCACGCCGTGGGATACTCTTATTTTATCCCCCACGGTTAGTCCGTCAAAAACGCTGTTGTCGTTATTTTCGGGATTCATTTCCACCTCGCCTATCTCATTGCTTACAAGCAGATATGCGCCGTTGGTGCAGGGCATAAAATAGCCATCCGATTCCCAAGCGTCCTCGTTTTTGCCGCAAGCGGACAAACAAAGCGCAATCAGCAATGCTGCCGCTATTCTTATATATCGCATTGCAATCCTCCTTATGACAGATAGCTGTTGATAATTCTGATAAGCATGCTGTTAAGCTTTTCAACCTGATAATCGCCGATTGTAGGCTCGATATGAGAGCCGCCTATGCCCGAATCGTCAGTCAGGAAGGTGTAGGTACCGCCTGTGTAAATGGACAGACAGCGCAGTAAATATTCGGTGTTCTTGTCAATTCCGCTTGAAGCAACGGGGATAATTCTTATTCCCTTTGCAGCCGCCTGCTGCATCAGATTGTTCATTTTGATTACGATATCAGCCGTGTTGTGAGGCGGTGCGTCAAGTACAAGGAACATAAGCTTTGTGCTGTTTTCCGACCAGCTGTGCTTGTTGATTGCGTCGTCCAGAGCCTGCTCGACCGCTTCCTCAAAATCTCCGCCGCCGTCGGAGTTCTGCGCGGAAATATTGTTCACAGCCAATGAAATATCATCCGTAAACTCAAAGGGACGTACAACATACTCGTCGCCCTCATCTCTGTAAAAGTTTACTGAAACTCTTGTAGGGAGATTGGAATTTGCTCTTTCAACGGTTTCTACAACGTTTTTAAGCTCGGTCTGCAAAAATCTCAGTTCATCACCCATTGAGCCTGTGGTGTCAACCACGAACATAAGGTCAAGGCTCTTTGCTTTGCTCTCTGCGCTTGAAAAGCCGATTGTGATATTGTCCGAATCAGCCTTTACCTGCTTGGTTTCGCCGCCGTAGGAAGCGGTAATATCAAGAGAAGAGGTATCTGCTCCGTATTCATAGAAAAGGTACGCTCTGCCCTTATTGTCCGTTTTTGCAGTCCAGCCGTTGAAGGAAACCACTGCGTTTTCAACAGGCGCATTGTCGTCCGTTACAACATTCACCGCAATGCGGTTTGTTTTTGTGATGTTCCATGCGGCCTTGTAGCTGTTCCAGTCGGTCTGATTCTGATAAAGGTTGTTCCAGTAGCTCCAGTTATTGTTGTCGCGCCATTCGCCGCCTGTTAACATTCCTGCCTGAGGCTGGAGATAGTAATCGTCTGTGGGACATTCTTCCACAATGTCACAATCGTCTGTCCATTCCTCAAAAGTCACATCTGCCTCTATATCGCAGTCGTCGTCAATGGCAATTTCTCCCTCAACTCTGTCAACAGGAGCAAGCGCAATGTCAGCAGTTGCGCCCGAAGCACCGCCTGCAGCGCCTTCGTAAGATCCGCTGAACGCTCCGCCGTCAAGAGCGTAATCAAACTTGCCTGAAAGTCCGCCCTCAAGGTCGCCTTCTGCGGCTATGGTAGCTGAAGGAGCGCCTGCAGCTGTTGTGGAGCTGCCGCCTACAGCAGCGGTTTCAGCCGTGCCGCCCGCTTCATCGTCGAATATTGTAATCGAGCCTGTGTCTGCAGCAATATTTATCTCGGGCTCTGCAGAATTTGCCGCTCCGCAGCCTGCAAAGGTAAGAATTATTGCCAATGCCGCCGTTATGGAAATAAGCTTTTTCATAATTTATATCCTTTCTGCACTTTTTGAGTGTTATTTTTTCCGTTCAATAATAACACTGCGGCAAAAACAAAAAGGTTTCATTAAGAAAAAATTACTCCTCGTCAACTTCAAACTTGTATCCCACTCTCCATACAGTCGTAATGCGCCATTTATCCGAAACGCCGTCCAGCTTTTCCCTGAGCCTTTTTATATGCACGTCCACCGTTCTTCCGTCGCCGAAATAATCCACGCCCCACAGAATATCCAGCAGCTCGTCCCTTGTATAGACCCTGTTGGGATTTGAGGCAAGCTCGTAGAGCAGCTCTATTTCTCTTGGCGGAGCTTTATATACAACATCATTTACTATTATCTCGTAATGTGCAAGGCTTACCGTAAGCCCGGGATAGCTTATTTCCTTGCCGCTGGATTGGTTTTTTCCCTCAATCCGCCGCAAAAGCGCCTTTACTCTTGCCTTTACCTCCGCAATATCGTATGTCTTAATAACGTAATCATCTGCGCCAAGCTCAAAGGCAAGCACCTTTTCAAAGGTTCCGCTTTTAGCTGAAATAACCATAATTGGCACAGCGGACATTTTTCTTATCCGCCTGCAAAGCTCCCAGCCGTCCATTCCGGGCAGAGATACGTCCAGCATAACAATATCAGCCTTGTACTGACGCCATTTTGCAAGAGCCTCCTCGCCGCTTTCCGCAACGCTGATTTTGTAGCCGTCTGTCTGAAAGGACAGGCTGATACGCTCGTTGCTGTTCTTATCGTTATCAATTATAAGCAAATTCCTTGACACAGCCTGCACCTCCGAAAAAACAAATAAACGACAGATAATGCCGTTCTTGATAAAATCATTATAATACACGTTCCGGCAAAAATCAAGTCAAATATTACCACAAACCATTTAAAAATGCATAAAAGTATATATTAAAGTTAATAACATTTATTGCAAATTAACAAACTTAATAAAAATTTCATAAAACACTTGATTTTTTCTGAGAAATGATTACAATATAGATTAGTCGGTTAGCACTCAACAAGCAAGAGTGCTAAAAACGAAAAACAATCCATTGAAGGAGGACATATATTATGAATATCAAACCATTAGCTGACAGAGTTGTCATTAAAATGTTAGAAGCTGAGGAAACCACAAAGGGCGGTATCATTCTCACAAGCGCTGCGCAGGAAAAGCCAGAGGTTGCCGAAATCGTTGCAGTAGGCCCCGGCGGAGTTGTTGACGGCAAGGAAGTCAAGATGGAAGTTAAAATCGGCGACAAGGTGCTTACAAGCAAGTACGCAGGCACACAGGTTAAGGTTGACGGAGTCGAGTACACAATTCTCCGCCAGAGCGACATTCTCGCAATTGTTGACTGATTACTATTATAATAATAAAGGAGATTTTGTATTATGGCAAAGCAGATTATTTACGGCGAGGAAGCTCGCAAGGCATTACAGGCAGGCATTGACAAGCTTGCGGATACAGTAAAGATTACCCTTGGACCAAAGGGCAGAAACGTTGTTCTTGACAAGAAGTTCGGCGCTCCGCTGATTACAAACGACGGCGTTACAATCGCAAAGGAAATCGAGCTTGAGGACGCTTTCGAAAATATGGGCGCACAGCTTGTAAAGGAAGTTTCCACAAAGACAAACGACGCTGCAGGCGACGGTACTACAACAGCTACCCTTCTTGCTCAGGCTCTTATCAAAGAGGGTATGAAGAACATCTCCGCAGGCGCAAACCCAATGGTTGTTAAAAGAGGTATTGCAAAGGCTGTTGACGCTGCGGTTGATGAAATCAGAAAGAATTCCGACAAAATCAAGAGCAGCGCTGACATTGAAAGAGTTGCAACAGTTTCCTCCGCTGATGAAACAGTAGGCAAGCTTATTGCAGAGGCTATGGAAAAGGTTACGGCAGACGGCGTAATCACAATTGAGGAATCCAAGACAGCCGAAACCTACAGCGAGGTTGTTGAGGGTATGCAGTTCGACAGAGGCTACATTTCACCTTATATGGCAACAGACGGTGACAAGATGGTAGCTGAGCTGTCCGACGCACTTATCCTTATTACAGATAAGAAGATTTCCAACATTCAGGAAATTCTCCCGCTTCTCGAACAGGTTGTACAGGCAGGCAAGAAGCTTCTTATCATTGCTGAGGACGTTGAGGGCGAGGCTCTTACAACACTGGTACTCAACAGACTCCGTGGTACATTTACCTGCGTTGCTGTAAAGGCTCCCGGCTTCGGCGACAGACGCAAGGAAATGCTGAAGGATATCGCAATTCTTACAGGCGGCGAGGTTATCACCTCCGAGCTTGGTCTTGAGCTTAAGGATACACCAATGGCTCAGCTTGGTCGTGCAAAGCAGATTGAGGTTACAAAGGAAAATACAAT
>CAMDZU010000097.1 GCA_945910715.1 uncultured Clostridia bacterium | reverse complement strand
CAGGGAGATAAGTCTATGTTTCCGATAATTTCGGAGAAAATAGTACGAAAGAAAAGAGGTCATTAAGATGAAGAAATTATTCAGAAGAGCTGCCGCTCTTGCTCTGACAGCTTCCATGGCTGCTATGGCATTCACAGGCTGCGGCGGCGACACAGCAAAAACTACCGCTGCAAACGGCGAAGGCGGCGACACAGCAACAACTACCGCTGCAAACGGCGAAGGCGGCGCAACAGCAGGCGCAGTAATCAAAATCGGCGGTATCGGCCCTGTAACAGGCGGCGCTGCTGTTTACGGTCTTGCAGTTAAGAACGCTGCCGAGCTTGCAGTTAAGGAAATCAACGCAGCAGGCGGTATCAACGGTATGCAGATCGAATTCAAGTTCGAGGACGACGTACACGACGCTGAAAAGTCCGTAAACGCATACAACTCCTTAAAGGACTGGGGTATGCAGGTTCTTATGGGTACGGTTACATCAACACCTTGCCAGACTGTTGTTGAAGAAACCCACAAGGACAATATGTTCCAGCTTACACCATCAGGCTCCGCTGTTGAGTCCATCAAGTACGACAACGCATTCAGAGTTTGCTTCTCCGACCCCAACCAGGGCGCAGCTTCCGCTCGCTATATCGGTGAAAACGGTCTTGCAAAGAAGGTTGCCGTAATCTACAACATTTCCGACGTGTATTCAACAGGTATTTACGAAAAGTTCGCTGCTGAAGCTGCTAACCAGCCTTTCGAGGTTGTTGCCGCAGAATCCTTTACAAGCGACTCCAACTCTGACTTTACAGTACAGCTTACAAAGGCTAAGGACGCAGGCGCAGAGCTTGTATTCCTCCCGATCTACTATCAGGAAGCTTCCCTTATCCTCCAGCAGGCTAACACACTTGGCTATGCTCCCAGCTTCTTCGGCTGCGATGGTCTTGACGGACTTCTTTCCGTTGAAAACTTCGACATCTCTCTTACAGAGGGCGTAATGCTGCTTACACCATTCGCTGCCGACGCAACAGACGACGCAACAGTTAAGTTCGTTAAGGCATTCACAGACGCATACGGCGAAACACCAAACCAGTTTGCTGCCGACGCTTACGACGCAATTTACATCATCAAGGCTGCTGCTGAAAAGGCAAACATTACAGCTGATATGTCCGTAAGCGATATGTGCAACGCTATCAAGACTGCTATGACAGAAATCACATTCGACGGCGTTACAGGTACAGGTATGACATGGTCTGCAGACGGTGAACCTACAAAGGCTCCTAAGGCTGTAAAGATCGTTGTAACAAAGAACGACGACGGTACACTTACAGGCGCTTATGCTGCTATGTAATTTCGCAGAAGCGAATATTTAACCAACCAAATACCGCCGGCACGGACTATTTTTCGTGTCGGCGGTTGCGTGGTTGTTACAACGGTGCGATAAAGCACTGAAATCAGAGAGTAATCTCTGATAAGCCGACAGAATTGTCGGTTTATCAGCGGTTATTTTAACTCAACAAATCCCCAACAAGGAAGGAAAAAGCTATGTCCTTTTTAAACTACCTTATCAACGGACTGAGCCTTGGCAGCGTTTACGCAATTATCGCCCTTGGCTACACAATGGTTTACGGCATTGCGAAAATGCTGAACTTCGCCCACGGCGATATTATTATGGTAGGCGCCTACATAATTTTCAACTGTATGAACGGGCTGGGTATGCCGCCGCTGGTGGCAATTCTCGCAGCAATGGCGCTTTGTACCGTTCTCGGTATCGTCATTGAAAAGGTGGCGTACAGACCCCTCCGAAACGCTTCCTCCTCCCTTGCTGTTCTTATTACTGCAATCGGCGTAAGCTATCTGCTGCAGAATGTGGCATTGCTCATCTTCGGCGCAGATACAAAGTCCTTCAGCTCGGTTGTTTCCCTTGAAGCAATAAAGCTTTTCGACGGACAGCTTACAATCACAGGCGAGGCGATAGTCACAATTGTTGTCTGCATTGTCATAATGGTTGGACTTACCCTTTTCGTAAACAAAACAAAGGCAGGACAGGCTATGCAGGCGGTTTCCGAGGACAAGGGCGCCGCTCAGCTTATGGGTATCAACGTAAACGGCACGATAGCCCTTACCTTTGCCATAGGCTCCGCTCTTGCGGCGGTGGCAGGTGCGCTGATGTGCTCCGCTTATCCTAACCTTACGCCCTATTCGGGAACAATGCCCGGCATCAAGGCCTTCGTTGCGGCGGTATTCGGCGGTATCGGCTCAATCCCCGGCGCAATGGTCGGCGGTCTTGTAATCGGCGTTATCGAAATTTTAGGCAAGGCTTACATTTCATCACAGCTTGCGGACGCAATCGTATTCGCAATACTTGTAGTTGTTCTTCTTGTAAAGCCCACGGGCTTGCTTGGAAAGAACATTCAGGAAAAGGTATAAGGGGGGATTGCTGAAATGAAAAAAACAGGTCTTTCAAAAACCACACGCAGCAATTTCATAACCTACGGCATTGTAATTGTTCTTGCGGCAATAATGTATATCTTACAGCTTACAGGCATTCTTTCAAGCTCAATGCAGGGCTTCCTTGTTCCTATGTGCATTTACGTCATCATGGCGGTATCCCTTAACCTTGTGGTTGGTATCCTCGGCGAGCTGAGCCTTGGTCATGCAGGTTTTATGTGCGTAGGCGCATACACAAGCGCAATCTTCTCAAAATGTATGGAAAGCACTCTCACCTTTGCGCCTTTAAGATTCGGCATTGCCATTCTGATTGGCGCAGCCTGCGCCGCAATTTTCGGCATGCTTATCGGTATCCCCGTACTTCGTCTTAAGGGCGACTACCTCGCAATCGTAACCCTTGCCTTCGGCGAAATCATCAAGAATATCTGCAACGTAATCAACCTTGGACTTGACTCGGAGGGCTTCCACCTTTCGCTGAAAAATTCCACCGAGCTTGGTCTTGCAGAGGACGGAATGATTATCATAAAGGGCGCCCAGGGCATTTCGGGTACGCCTAAGGACAGCAATTTCCTTATCGGCGTTGTGCTGGTGCTTGTAACTCTGTTTGTGGTGCTCAACCTGATAAATTCCCGTGACGGACGTGCCATTATGTCAATCCGTGACAACAGAATTGCCGCCGAATCAATCGGTATCAACATCACAAAGTACAAGCTTATGGTGTTCACAATTTCCGCCGCATTTGCAGGTGTTGCAGGCGCACTTTACTCCCACAACTTCGCAACCCTTACCGCAACGGGCGACAAGTTCAACTACAACGCCTCCATTATGATTCTGGTATATGTTGTTCTTGGCGGAATAGGCAATATCAGAGGCTCGGTAATTGCAACGATTATTCTGTACATTCTCCCCGAAAAGCTCCGCTTCCTCAGCGACTACCGTATGCTGGTTTACGCAATCGTGCTTATTATCGTAATGCTGTACAACTGGAGTCCCAAGATGAAGGAATACAGAGCGATTGCAAAGGCTAAGATAAAAGAAAGGTTCGGCAGGAAAAAGGAGGAAAAAGCGGTATGACAAATATGCTTGAGGTATCCAACTTAAGTATTTCCTTCGGCGGACTTAAGGCGGTTAACGATTTCAGCATGACCATTAAAAAGGGTCAGCTTTACGGACTTATAGGACCAAACGGCGCAGGAAAAACCACCGTTTTCAACCTGCTTACAGGCGTTTACAAGGCGGACAAGGGCAAGATTATCCTTGACGGCAAAAGCCTGCTGGGTCTTAACACAATCGAGATCAACAAGGCGGGAATTGCCCGTACCTTCCAGAATATCCGCCTTTTCAAGGAGCTTTCCGTAATCGACAACGTAAAGGTCGGTCTTCACAATCACCATAAATATTCCACATTGGAGGGCGTTCTCCGTCTGCCGAGATTTTTTAAGGTGGAAAAGGAAATGCAGGAAAGGGCAATGGATCTGCTCCGTGTTATGGGTCTTGACGGGGAGGCAAACGTAATTGCCGCAAACCTGCCCTACGGAAAGCAGAGAAAGCTTGAAATCGCAAGAGCCCTTGCCACAAATCCGAAGCTGCTGCTTCTTGACGAGCCTGCCGCAGGAATGAACCCCAACGAAACGGAGGAGCTTATGGAAACAATCCGCTTCGTAAGGGACAGATTCGATATGACAATACTGCTTATCGAGCACGATATGAGGCTTGTAGGCGGTATCTGCGAGGAAATAACCGTCCTTAACTTCGGTCAGGTGCTTACTCAGGGCGTTACCTCCGAGGTGCTCAACGATCCGCAGGTTATTACCGCATATTTAGGCGAATAAGGAGGGATATTTTATGGCAATGCTTGAAATAAAGGACCTTGAAGTCAGCTATGGCATGATAAAGGCTATAAAAGGGATCTCCTTCGAGGTAAATCAGGGCGAGATTATCGCTCTTATCGGCGCAAACGGCGCAGGCAAAACCACCATTCTGCATACAATAACAGGACTTGTCCCTGCACATAAAGGCGAAATAATGTTTGGCGACGTGAACCTTACCAAAATCAAGGCGCATAAAATCGTAGGCATGGGCATGGCACACGTTCCCGAGGGACGCCGTGTTTTCCAGCAGTTAACCGTATATCAGAATCTTATGATGGGCGCATATACTGTAAAGGATAAAAAGCAGATTGCCGATTCGCTGGAAATGGTGTATAAGCGTTTCCCCCGTCTTGAGGAGCGCAAAAATCAGGTCGCAGGCACTCTTTCGGGCGGCGAGCAGCAGATGCTTGCAATGGGCAGAGCCCTTATGTCAAAGCCGGGCATTATCCTTATGGATGAGCCGTCAATGGGTCTTTCTCCCCTTTATGTAAACGAAATTTTCGATATTATCAGAGAGGTAAACAGCGACGGCACAACGGTACTGCTTGTTGAGCAGAACGCAAAAAAAGCCCTTGCAATCGCAAACAGAGCCTATGTTCTTGAAACGGGAAAAATAGTTCTTTCGGGCGACGCAAAGGAGCTTATGAACGATGATTCGGTAAAGAAGGCTTATCTTGGCGAATAAGGAGGTATTTATGAAAAAGTTTGTAATTACCATAGCAAGAGGCTACGGCAGCGGCGGACGTACAATCGGCAGAATGCTTGCGGAAAAGCTTGGAGTTAAGTATTACGACAAGGATATTTCCAAAATGGCGTCCGAGGACAGCGGAATCAACGAATCCCTTTTTGCGCAGAACGATGAAAAGGCGCAGAGCATTTTCAAAAAGCCAAAGGTTTACAGCGGCAAGCTTATTCCTCCCGAAAGCAACGACTTTGTTTCTCCTCAAAACCTGTTTGCATATCAGGCAAAGGCAATCAAGGAGCTTGCGGAAAAGGAATCCTGCATTATTGTAGGCCGCTGCGGCGACTATATCCTTAAAGGCACAGAGGGTCTTATCCGTGCGTTTATCTGGGCTGAACCAAAAACCTGCGTTGAAAATGCGCTGAGGCTGAACAAATTCAGCACCGCCGAGGAGGCTGAAAAGGCAATAGAAAAAATCGACAGGGAGCGCAGTGCTTACTACAAGCAGCACACAGGGCACGAATGGAGCGACGTGAGAAACTACGACCTGTGCCTTAACACCAGCGAGCTTGATTTTGAAAAGTGCGTTGAAATTCTTTGCGATTATATCGAGATAAAGGCAAAATAAAAAAGGGGGCGGAATGCCCCCTCAGTCTGTCAATAAACCCACGCACCGCAAAAATGCGGGTTTAGATTGACAACAGATTTTTCAAAAATATCATTATTTTATTATTTACGCAGCCGTAAAACGGCTGCGGAAATGCATTTTTGGGTTATGAAAAATAAACTGTGTAAATGCGTTTAATACCCAAAATATTGATAAT
>CAMDZU010000096.1 GCA_945910715.1 uncultured Clostridia bacterium | reverse complement strand
CTTTTCCGTTACAGGGAAGCCTGTTTTCAGCATTTGGCTGATACGCTCCGCAACATATACCGCCTCGGTATCGCTGCCCATTGCTGACTCAATCACCGCAAGCTCCGCCCTGTTTTCCTCGGTTTCGGTTTCCTCGTTGTAAATTGAGGTGTTGCCCTTTACAAGCCTTGCGCCCTCGTCATAGTCCGTATCTCCCAGACTTTCGGTCATAAGCCCCTCAAACACGCCGTTTACCGCCTTTACCACACAGCCGTTTGAGCGGAAATTCTCGTTTAAAAGCAATGCCTCAAAGTCGGGATTTTTCAGCAGTCTTGCAAAGACAAGTGGGTCTGCTCCTCTGAATTTGTAGATTGACTGCTTGATATCTCCCACAAAATAAAGGTTGTTTCCCTTTGAAATAAGGCGGAAAATTTCGTATTGAAGCCGGTTGCTGTCCTGAAATTCATCAACGATAATATAGCTGAAACGCTCCGAAAGCTCCTCCGCAAGAGGTGATTTGCCGCCATTTCCGTCTGAAAGCAGACCGTAGGTCATAAGCTCAATGTCGCTGAAATCAACGGCATTTTTGTCACGCTTTAAGCCTGCTAAAATCCCCTCGAAAAGCTGCTCCGCCTTAATAAGTCCGTGGAGTACCCTTCCGCACAGCTTAGCGTCGCTGTCTGCGCTTGCCGTTAGCTGAATTATATCAAGCGCTTTTTTCAGATAATCATAGGCAAGGTCACGGTCAGCCTTTACAACAGAGTCTTTAAGCGGCTTTTTCGGGGGTATTCCCTCGCTTATGAGAGCGTAAACTGCGCCGCTGTTTTCCTTTTTTGAATAGCCCTTTATGCCGTTCCAGCGCTCTATATAGGCTTTTGCCGCCCTGATTGCGCCTGCGGCTGCTTCCGTAAGCTCTTTTGCATCAATATTGGAAATGCTTTCAAGGGCAAGCCTTATAAGCCCAGCCGCCCTTTCGTCCTCCGACCGCACAAAATCGGTAAATCCGCCATTGTAACAGCGCTCCTGCTCCATAAGCCAGCCTTTTCCGTCGGGAATGTTTCTTGTAGCGTCAAAAAGCTGATATATGCTCTCCGAAAGGGCATTGTCCCTTGTGCCGCAGTACCACGAGATAATCTCCTTGTTGTTTTCTCTGTCAGCGTAAATGCTTTCAAGGGTCTGCCTCATTGCCTCCTCACGAAGAAGCGCCGCCTCCGATTCGTCCATTACGGAAAAGCCGGGAGCAATTTCCGCAAGACCTGCGTTTTCCTTCAGCAAATCAAGGCAGAAGGAGCTTATTGTGGAAATATGTGCGTCCTCGAGAGCGATAAGCTGACTGCGGAGGTAGTCGTTGTCCTTTTCCTGTGCAAGCTTTTTTTCAAGGGACTGCGAAAGGCGCACTCTCATTTCCTCCGCCGCCTTTCGTGTAAAGGTAGCGATTACAAGGCTGTCCGCAGGCACAGGACTTTCCTCGTCGGAAATAAGTCGGATTACTCTTTCAACAAGGACGGCGGTTTTGCCGCTGCCTGCCGCCGCCGAAACAATAGCGTTTCTGCCCTTGAATTCAATGGCTTGAAGCTGTTTTTCTCTCCATTCCATAGCCATTATTTATCCCCCTTTCCGCTCTTTTTGCCCTTTGGCTTTTCGGAAATGCGTTTTTTTCTTCCTGTGGTTTCCTCAATTTTCTTCATATCCATAAGCACATACTTGTCCGTGCCGCCGCAGAATGCCTTAAACTCGCAGTAACGGCACTCGTTGTCCTTGTCGTTGTCGGCAGTGTACTTCATTGCGTCAAAGCTGCCGCCGTTTACCTCGGTTATATTTTTGCGGACGGTGCTTTCAATGTGGCTGATAAGCCGTGCGTATTCGTCGTGGAGAAACTCCTCCTTGCTCATAACGGAGGCTCTTGACGGCTTGCCCCCCGAGGAAATCATTGTACGGTATCTGTTTTCAAGGGAGGAAATATCCTCTGTTGCAGGGTCTGTAATTGTGTTTCCCTCCTCGGTAACACTGTAAACCACCTGTATTCCCGAGGGAATATGACTTGTTACCCACTGCTTGTCCTCAAGGCTTTTTCTCTCCCTTTCAAGGCTGCACAGAATAGCCTTTTTGTCAGCCTCGCTCATATTTTCGGGGAATTTCAGCTTATCCCCCTCGATTGTCATTCCCTCAAAGGCGCTTGCGGCGTTAAGGGTCTTTTCGTCGCTTGAGGGGAAATAGAAAGCCCCCGAGGGAATACCGCCCTTTTCCTCGCAGATTGCGTTAAGGTAAAGTAGCATCTGCACGTTTCTGCCGTATTCAAGACAGCCCACCTTCATTACAGTGCTGCCCGTCTTGTAGTCGGCAACACGGTAATATTCCTGTCCGTTTTCGTCCGTCAGCACGTCCAGTCGGTCAAGCTTGCCCTCAACCCTTATTTCGGGGTCGCTGTCCTTGATTTTCGGTATATCAAAGCTTACCTGCCGCTCAAACTGAGCAGGTCTGAATCTGCTTGCTTCAAAGTCTGCAATGGTGTGCATAACCAGCTTTTCCGCCGTGCGGACAACCCCCTCAAGGAGCACGTTAAAACGGTTGTCGCTGCCGAAATCCCCCATAAGCTCCTCGCTTATGTAGCGGTCTGCCTCCGCCTTGCAGAGTGCGGCTATTCTTGCCTCGTCAAATACGGGCTTTTCCTCGCCGCCTTTTTCACGGTATTGCTTAGTTTCCTCTGAGTATATTTTCAGCACGTTTTCCATTACGCTGTGTATAATATTTCCCTTTGAAATAGGGTCAAGACCCTTTTCACCCTCCTCGGAAAGCCGCAGCACATATTTGCAGAAATAGCGGTAACGGCAGCTGTCAAGGGTTTCTATTGCGGAGGGGGAATAGCTTTCTCTTGGGAGATATTTCAGCATCTCCCTTTCGCTTTGAGCAATGCCGTGCTTGTAGCCCTCGCTTCCCGATTTCAGAAAAGCCGCTTCAAGCCTTGCCTTGTACTCCTCGTCCTCAATGGCTTCCATAAGAGCCTCACGCTCCTCGGAATTGCCGCAGTAATCCGCCGCAAGCTGCTCCTTGACGCTTGCCTCCGTGCGGCAGTAAAACGAGGGCGGCTGCTCCTCGGCGATAATCCGATTGCCCTCGATTTCCTTTAAAATATGGCTTTGTTCAAGGGGATTGCCGCTTAAATCCCACACCGAGTAGGACAAAAACAGCTTTTCCGACGGCAGCCTTACCGCCTTACTTGTATGGAGCAGCTCCGACGAAAAGCGGTCGGTTCTGTCCTTTCCCACAGACAGCCTTTCCGACAGGAGAAACTCCGTTTCCGCAGCGGAAAATGCGCCCTTCGGCTTAAGGCTGGCAGGAACAATTCCCTCGTTTACGCCGCAGATAAAGACAATTTTCGGGGCGGCAGTACGGGTTCGTTCAATATTGCCCACCGTTACCGTGTCGATAAACTGGGGCGGCTTTGCAATGGTGGTCTGACCGAAAATTTCCCCAAGCAGCTTTCTGTAAGCGGAAAGGTCCATTTTGTAGCCCTCCAGCGCCGCATAAGCCGACTCGAAAACGGAAACAATCTTGCTCCACAATTGACGGTATTCCTCCACCTTTTTCTCGTCTGTAACCAGCTCGTCCGAGGACTGCTCAAAATTCGCCTTGCAAAGTCCCATAATGGAGCTTTCAATGTTCATTTTGTCCTCGTCCATCAGAAAAGAGCAAAGCTCCCTTGTGATAACGTCCCCCGTCTGACCCTCAATGCGCTTTTTCAGCGCTGTAAGGGGCTTTACAATCTGTTTCCGCAATTCCTCAACAGCTTCGGTTTCCTTATTTTTCGGGAAAGGCCTTGCCCATTCCTTTGCGGTAACGTTCCACTTTCTTGCAAAGCTTTCAAGGAGATTTATCTGCCGCCTTGTAAGCTTTACACGCTTTCCGTTCATTGTAATAAAGACAAAGCCTGTTTTTATGTACCGCAGAATTGCCTCCGTTTCAAGGGAAAGTGCGTCCAGCACGAAAAGAGCAAACCGAGCAAGAGGCTTTTCGATAATGCTTACGGGAATGTCGAGGAAAGCAGGCACGTTGTACTTTTTAAGCTGACTTTCCAGTATTACGGGGTATTCGCCATTGCCGCAGAGAACGGCAATATCCTTGTATCTGTAACCCTTTTCGGTGACAAGGCTGTTTATTTCGGCGGCGATCCATTTACATTCGCCGTACATATTTCCTGCACGGACAACGGTGGTTTCCTCCGCCTCGGGCATTGTTTCGGGAATAACCGTTACCTTGTATTTTCCTGCATAGGTAAACAGCCTTGCAAGAAGCTTGTTTGCGGCGAAAAAGCGCTGTTCCTTGCTGTGGGCGCTGTCTGTTGTAAGAGTAAGCACGCTGTTTTTTGCCGTTTCAAGGGCGGTTTTCACAAAGGCAAGCTGATTGCCCGAAAATTCCTCGAAGCTGTAAAAATAAACGTCCTTATGGGAGAAAAAGCCGTTTTCCTCCGCAAGACGGGCGGCTTTCATAACGTCGTCCAGTCTGTCCGAAAAGCTTTTGCCTAAATTATCGGAATATTCCTTGTAGATTACGAAAATGTCGGACAGCTTATCGTGCAGTGATTTGGGCATTTCCTTTCCGCTGTCCAGCAGCCTTTTTAGGTCGGCAGGGGCAATTCCCCCCGATTTAAGGGTGGAAATAACGTCCAGCATAAAGGCAGGAAATTCGGGCTTTCTTATATGCCGCTCATAGAATTCGAAATTGCCTTTAAGGTCGTTCAGCGTTCTGAACATCATCATTTTTTTCACAATATCGTCCGCATATTCCCCCTTGACAGAATACAGCCCGATTATTTTTTCGGACAGCTTTGAAAAGGAGGTAACGGTGATGTCTATAAGCTTTTCCCCTTTCACCCTTTTGTACAGGGCTATTTCCGTATCAAAGGAAAACTGGTCGGGGACAATAAGCAGCGCTTCTCTGCCGTCCTCTTTCTGATTTAGCCTGCGGAAAAT
The DNA here is from genome assembly GCA_945910715.1 of uncultured Clostridia bacterium. GTDB lineage: Bacteria > Bacillota > Clostridia > Oscillospirales > Ruminococcaceae > Ruminiclostridium_E. The sequence continues at coordinate 875 of CAMDZU010000096.1, read as the reverse complement.
TTCGGCGGCCTTGTCCGCCTTTTCCGTGCCGATTATAAATTCAGTCATTGCCTCGCCTTTCCTACATCGGAAAGGCTTATGCGGTAATTCCCTCCGCCATTGCGCTGAGGGCTCCCAGCGCCTTTCCGTGTATATAATGAACGTTTCTTATGCTTATGTAGCACTCCTCAGCCACCTGCTCCCATGTATGACCCAATATGTAGTGGTATTTCAGCAGAGTGCGCTGTTCCATTGAGGGAAGCCTGTCAATAAGCTGCTCCACCTCTGCCTTTGCGTCAACGTAGCAGTCGATAGCCTTGTTGATTTTTTCCTCCATACGGCAGATTTTCTCCACCGTTTCTTCAACGGAGCTGAGGTTTCCCGAGCCCTTTGAGGGAGAAACAAAGCTTTTTGACACAAGGGCAAGCTGTTTCAGCTTTTCAAGCTCCAGTAATGCCTCGTTTATTGCCTTATCAAGTAAAACAGGCTGCGAAAGGTATTCCTTGATTCCCATTTTTCCTCCGTAACGAGCGTAATATTATTATCTCACAAATCCCCTTTATTGTAAAGCGGTTTATGAAAAACAAGCTCTCTTCTTAAGATAATTATAAGGAAATTCGGGGTGCAAAACAATGCAGATTTTATCTAAATAAAATCCGCCTTGGTTAGTCAAGGCTACAAAATTTAGTCGGATTTTAAGGAAGCGGGTCGATTTAATTTGCTTAATGTCGATTTTGGGAAAATTTTTCTGTCGGATAAACTGTTTTTTTGAGTTTGTTAAGTGAAATAAGTCGATAAAAAGTGAAATGTGTAATAAAAAAGGGGCTTTTCGCCCCTTTCAGACTGTCGATAAACCCACGCACCGCAAAAATGCGTGTTCAAAGTGATAACAAAAT
>CAMDZU010000095.1 GCA_945910715.1 uncultured Clostridia bacterium | reverse complement strand
CAATATCCCCATTGACACCTCGCTGATGGCATTGCTCAAAAAGGGCGAGCTTCAGAAAAAACAGGCATTGCTGGAGGAAAAATGCGATAATATCTATGCTCTTGCCTTTGAGAAGCGGCTTCCCTGCGGAATTGACTTTACAACTAAACCAATTATATTGAAGGACGAATGATTATGAGCGTTAAATTCAGTGAAATCAACTACAAGAATTTCGGCAAGTGCTTAAAAATCGACAACGGCGTTGTCACTCTGCTGATAACCGTTGACGTTGGGCCGAGAGTAATTTACTACTCCCTTAACGGCAAGGAAAACGTGTTCAACGAGGATATTGAGCGCAGTACCGTCCGTGACTCCGAGGAGCTTCACAAGTTCTTTGACACTAAGGAAAACTGGTATATTTACGGCGGTCACAGGCTTTGGTCCAGCCCCGAAAGCTGGCCCGACAGCTACACCCCCGACAATTCCCCTGTTGCATACGAGATTTCGGGCAATACCGTTGAGCTTCGCCCCCTGCCCCGCACAAAGGTTGGCGAACAACACGTTATGATTGTAAAGATTGAGGACAGCAGCTCAAAGGTAACCGTTACTCATAAAATAACCAACATTTCCGACAGAGAGCTTAAGCTTGCGCCCTGGGCAATGACTGTTGCGGAAAAGGGCGGCGTTGAGATAATCCCGCAATGCCGCAAGCAGACGGGACTGCTTTCCAACCGCCGTATGGTTATCTGGGAATACACCGACGTCAACGACGACCGCTTTTATATGAGCAACAAATATATGACCCTCCGTCAGACAGACAAGGAGCGCTCCTTCAAGGTTGGCATAAACAACGAGGACGGCTGGTGCGCTTACGTCAACAAGGGACAGGCCTTCAGGAAAAGCTTTGTTTTCGACGAAAACGCAGTTTATCCCGATTTTGACGTAAACTTTGAAACCTTTACCAATCAGTTTATCGTTGAAATTGAAACTCTGGGAAAGCTTGAAAGCTTAAATCCCGGCGATACAGCAATTCACGATGAGGTCTGGGAACTGTTCCCCTGCGATGATAATTTCGATTGCAGAAACGATGAGGAAATTGAAAAATTCGTTGATACATATTTAAAATAATTGAAAAAATATTCCCCTTGGCATAGGCCGTTACAGCTATGTCAAGGGGATTTTTATGTATAATTTTACTGGGTAAGCTGCTCGATTTCTTCCGCCATTATCTTGATGTCGTTTACCATATCGCCGAGCTTTTCCGTTCCTGCGCTGTTTTCACGGATTGCGTCCGCAACCTGCTGAACTGCGCCGCAGTTGCTTTCAATGTTCTTGCTTACGCTGACGATTTCGTTGGAAACGGTGCTGCCGTTGGCGGTAACTGCTCCGATAACTCTGTTCATTTCAGCAATATTGCGTGAAATTTCGCTGTTGGCCTCGCTTAAAAGCTGTGCGGAACGCTTCATTTCCTCCATGCTTGAAAGTCCCTGATGAGTAAGCTGCGAGCTCTTTTCAATCGCCTTTACCGTGCCGGAAATATTGCCGATTACCTGCTCGATAATGTCGCTTATCTGCTCAGCGGCTGAGTTTGTCTTTTCGGAAAGGTTCTTTATCTCCCCTGCAACTACCGCAAAGCTTCTGCCTGCCTCCCCTGCACGCTGCGCTTCGATTGAAGCGTTTATAGCAAGAATGTTTGTCTGTGAAGAAATGTTTGTGATTACCTTTACAATGTCAACAATCTGTGCGGACTGCTCGTTGAGTCTTGAAATTATGGCTCTGCTTTCGTCGCTTCCCTTGTTTATCTCGTCCATTGAACGTGAAGCGAGGGCTATTTTTTCGTTATTCTCGGCTGTGATTTCGTCCGCCTTGTCCGTAAGCTCCGAAATTTTGTTGCTCATATCGGAAAGGTTAACAAGACTTGCGGAAATTTCAGTCATATTATCCTCAACGGATTTTATGTGGTGGAAATTTGCATCGCTGTCGCGGAGCACGTTTGCGGATTCGTTGGAAATGCTGCGGTTTGCCTGTGCGGATGAGCGTGCGATTGTATCAAGCTCCGTTACCGTATTAAGCAGCTTGTGGGACACCTCAAGGGATTTTTCACGCATCATCTGCTGCTGCTCTGCGCCCATAAGAGTGCTCAGCATTGAGGAGGTGCGCTTACAGAGCATTGTAAAAATAGCGCTGACTGCCACAAGAATGATTGCACGGGGCAGAATACCGAAAAGGATAAGCCTTTTCATATCAGTAAAGTTATCGTCCTTTACAAGCTCCAGCACATAACAGATATACTGTCCCAGCGAAACGCTGATTATAGTTACAATAGTAGCGAAAATATTAAGCTTGCTTGAGAAGAAAAGGCTTGCAATACCTATCGGATATACAAACAACAGTACTGCGTGGAACGAAAGAGTTATCGTAAGCACCATTGTAAACATAATCGAACAGGTTACAATAACATATTTCACCCAGTTCCCCGTTGCCTTTGCAACTCTGACTATAATTGTGGGTATAAGCAGAAATACAGAGCCCACTATGAATGCAATAAAAATCGTGATGAGATCAACAACAAATATTCCAACAATGTCAAGTATGGGCACCAATACGAATATTGCCGCCGTAATCGCCATTACCTTTGCAGCAGCCTTTTCTGCGCTGCGTTCATTTTCCTTTAAAAGACCCATTTTCCCTCTCCTTTTCTGTCACTTATTATTCCTTTTTCATTGAAACCGCTTTTCCTGCAATAAACAGTACAATGGTTACGCAAATGAAAATAGCCACAAAGAAATTGATTTCCTCGCTCCACCTTAATGCAAGCACCGCTGCGTCGCCTATTACTGCCGCCGCAAACGGCAAGGGACTGAATTTGTATTCCCCGTCCCCCAGGTAAAAGCCTCTCAGCATTACGGTAAAAAGTACGACCATTCCTGCCGAAACGATAATTTCAACAGGGACGAACAGCCACGCAAGTTCGATTGCCGTATGATAAACAACGGGGATCGCCATTGAAAAAGCCACGATATATGCGAAGGAAAGCCACTTAATCAGACCCTTTCCGCCTTGCTTTACGCTCATTGCGGTATGAATTGCCATTGAAACAAGAATCATTCCGTATGACGCAAACTGTATCGGCGGAATTGTTCCCTCCGTATGTACCATACCGCCCAGAAGCAGTATTCCAGCTGCAATTGCGAGATTGCCGAAAACGTCCCTTGCAGCCACAGGAGCGGCGGAAACCTTTCCGTTGTCATAATGCTTTACGTTAAATCTGCATTTTGCAATAACAAAAGCATAAGCGCCAACAATTGAGCAAACCGTAAGTACGGTCATATACCAATCGAGAAAATCATAGCTGCTGAAATCTCCAGTAAACACAGTCACAAGACTGATTACTCTCTCAATGGAAAGTATGAGAAAATACAGCAGCAAAAAAATCATTTTTGCGTCCTCTGCCTTATTTTTTGTCATAATAATCACGTCCTTAGCAATACTATATTACACTAAAGTATTATAGCACAATAATTATTAAAAATCAATAATAATTCATTGTTTTCCAAAACAGCCTCAGGGCGATACCGCAAGTATTTTTTCAATTGCGTTAAGCTCGTCGTCGGTAAAGCTCATTTTTTCTACGCACTTTACATTTTCAAGTATCTGTTCGGGTCTGCTTGCGCCGATAAGAACGGTTGTTACCTTGCCGTTGCGAAGCACCCACGAAAGCGCCATCTGTGATAGCTTCTGACCTCTGCCTTTGGCAATTTCATTAAGCTTGTTTACCTTTTCAACGGTCCTTTCGCTTACCATTCCGTCAACCCAGTTTCTCACCTTTTTCCTGCCGTCGGGCTTAACGCCGTCAAGATATTTGTCAGTAAGAATACCCTGATAAAGAGGAGAAAATACTGCAAGTCCGAAACCCTCATCAACTGCGAAATCGTCAAGTCCGTCCTCCTCAATCCACCTGTTCATCATTGAATAGGAGGGCTGATTGAGTACAAAGGGTGTTCTCAGCTCTCTGAATATTTTAAGAATTTCCGACGTTTTTTCACGGTTGTAATTGGATATTCCCACATAAAGGGTCTTTCCCTGCTTTACAAGGCTGTCAAGAGCCACTGCCGTTTCCTCGAGAGGAGTATTGGGGTCGTAAATATGGTGATAGAAAACATCCACATAATCAAGGTTCATTCGTTTAAGGCTCTGGTCGAGAGAGGCGAAAAGATACTTTCTTGAGCCGTTTCTGTCGCCGTATGGACCGGGCCACATTTCATAGCCTGCCTTGGTTGAAATTATCATTTCGTCACGATAGGCTCTCATTCCCCTGTCAAGGATCTTGCAGAAGTTTTCCTCAGCAGAGCCGTTATAGGGGTGACCGTAGTTGTTTGCAAGGTCGAAGTGGGTTATGCCTGCATCAAATGCGGTATGGCACATATTTTCCATATTGGCGAAGTTATCAAGGAAGCTGAAATTCTGCCAGAGTCCAAGCGAAACCGCAGGCAGCTTAAGACCGCTTTTTCCGCAGCGGTTATATACCATTTTTTCGTATCTGTGTTCATCTGCAATGTACATTCTGATTATTCCTTTCATAAATATGCTTTAATTTTACCACAGTATTGACAGTCTTGTCAATCGTATGTTATTATGAGGTTGTATTAAAATATTAAGTCAGGTGTTTTTATGGATATTGCGGAATACCCCATTGTAACCGACCCTTGCGGACTGCCCTTTGTGCTTTGCGGAATAGGAAAATCCGACCGTCAGCAAAGCGTTGTACACAACGACGGCAGTAGCTTTTATCAGATACTATACGCCAAAAACGGCGTAGGAAGGCTTATTTACAACGGCTTTGAATATGAAATAAAAGCAGGCGACGCTGTTGTGCTTATGCCTGATGTTCCGTACGAATACTGCGAAATTGAGCCGCCGTGGGAAATTTGCTGGATTATCTTTGTCGGTGAGAGTATGGATAAGACCCTCGGAAGAATGGGACTTGACAGCTTTGCAATCATACATTTCAACAATATTTTCGTTATTGACGAAATATTCAGACGGCTGCTTGAAAAGGCTGAAACAAAGGACGCACTTACTGTTTTCAATGCTGCACCTGCGCTGTTCGCTCTGATAACGGAGCTTTTCAGACAGAAGCAAATCGACAGCAAGCTTACACAGAAAAGCGATCTTACCCTGATTGTTCCTGCGCTGAAATATATCGAAAAGCACTATAAGGAGCAGATAACTCTTGACGAAATTGCGGAAACCCTTGGCATAACTCCCGAGCATTTCTGCACTGTTTTCAAAAGCAAAATGCAAGTGCGGCCTTTTGAATACATTGCTCTTATGCGTATCCAGGAGGCAAAGCGCCTGCTTACAACCACGGATATGAGCATTGCGGAAATAGGCAAGGCGGTAGGCTATGCCGACAAAAGCTATTTCGGCAGTGTGTTCAAGAGATACGAACGTGTTTCCCCCTCTGTTTTCAGGGGAAATTTCTGAGAAAGGCAACGGCATGAATAAAGGAATTTGCTATATTATAGGCGCAGGCAGCTTTTACAACGACAACATCAGACCTGCGGAAAATGATTATGTAATTGCCGCCGACGGCGGTTACAGATATGCGGAAAGTCTTGGAATTAAGCCAAATGTAGTTATCGGCGATTTCGATTCGCTGGGAGAAACGCCCGATTTTCCCGATGTGATAAAGCTAAAGCCCGAAAAGGACAGGACTGATATTGCGGAGGCCGTGGAGCTTGGCATTGAAATGGGCTACCGCCTTTTCAGAATTTACGGTGGCACAGGCGGCAGCCGCACCGACCACACTATCGCCAACTTCCAGCTGCTTACATATCTGTCAAGCCGTGGTATGAAGGGCT
>CAMDZU010000094.1 GCA_945910715.1 uncultured Clostridia bacterium | reverse complement strand
CGTATCGCTACGATTTAAAATGGTACATTATTTCCCTGTAATAATCCGAGGAGGTGTGCCTATGAAAATATAGCCGTAAAAATTGCGGTTGAAATTCTGATTAGCATAACCGCAATTGTAGTTGAGAAAATGATAAGCCGAAAGAGAGGTTAGTCTAATGAGAAAATGAATAAGGAAACGGTGGGAACAATAATTGAGCTTGCCGTAAAGGCAGTATCCGAAGCAATAATTATGTTGTCCGACCACAGAAGAGAGCGCAGACGTCAGCAAATAGAAAATGAAATCCGCCAAAAAAGAGACGAGCTTAACAAGCTTTAAGGTTTACTTTGGTCCTTTTTGGAATGGATTTTATAAAATTTCACAGCACCCGATAAACATACAGTTTTTGTATATCTGTCGGGTGCTTTTTGCTGTAAAAACCCTATTATAATGCGAAAAAACACGCAAGGAGAAGAAAATGTTTGACAATCAAAAATACATTACAAAAGGCATAAGCCAACAAATAAGCATATATTTGCAGATAATTATGTGGAATCTGATTAACGAGCTTGAAATTGAAAAGGATTATCTTCAAGTTTTTGAGCTGTCTGCTGAAAACGGTATGCAGAAAATAACCCATTCTCAGGAGATGCCTCCATACGAAAAATCACACCTAATTAAATGTGAAGAGCCTGTTACCGCAAAAATATTTGTTATTGACGATGAAACCCACTCCACTATGCTGCTTGCGGAAGAATATTGAAAGGAAAGAAAAATGAGCGAACAGAAAATAATTTGCGATATCTGCGGCTGTGAAATCACAGACGGAAACTATGCTGTTTTTGACGGAGAAGTTCTCTGCGAAAGCTGCCTTGACGAAAACACCGTAATTTGTTCCCACTGTGATACACGAATTTGGAATGACGATAATGCAGGAACTGACGGGACGCCCTTGTGTCAGGATTGCTATGACGAGAATTATACAACCTGCGAGGATTGCGGCAGATTGATTCATCGTGACAATGCTTATTATCTGGACGACGATGATTACGCCTATTGCGAAAGCTGCTACCATAACCACAGCGGTTGTATTCACGAATACAGCTACAAGCCCAATCCCATTTTCTACGGAGACGGCAGCAGATTTTTCGGAGTGGAGCTTGAAATTGACGAGGCGGGAAAAGACAATGACAACGCCGAATTTATTTTGTCCAAGGGAAACCGCTTTGCCGAGCATATCTACATAAAATCAGACGGCTCTTTAGACGAGGGTATGGAAATCGTTACTCACCCTATGACCCTTGAATATCACAAAAACGAAATGCCGTGGTGCAGTATTACAGACGAGGCAAGGCAGCTTGGCTATCGCAGTCACAAAACCTCAACCTGCGGTCTGCACATTCACGTCAACAGAACAACTTTCGGGGAAACACGGGAAGAGCAGGACGAACGCATTTCCCGTGTCCTTTATTTTGTGGAGCACCATTGGGAGGAGCTGCTGAAATTCAGCCGCAGAACAGAATCTCAGATGAACAGATGGGCGGCAAGATACGGTTACAAAAACAGTCCCAAGGAAATCATGGAATCAGCCAAGAAAGGCTTTGCAGGAAGATATACCTGCGTAAATATTACCAATTGGAATACCGTTGAGTTCAGAATGTTCAGAGGCACTCTCAAGGTAAACACCATTATTGCAACCCTTGAGCTTGTTGACCATATCTGCACCCTTGCAAATATACTTGACGATGAACAAATCACCTCATTAAGCTGGACTGACTTTGTAACAGACCTTGACGAGCAAAAGGATAAAGAGCTGATTACCTATCTGAAAGAGCGCAGGCTTTATGTAAACGAGCCAGTGCGAGTAGGAGAAGACGATATTTAATAAGGAAAGGAAAAAAGATATGTGTGCAATATTCGGACTTATTGACTATGAAAATGTATTAACCCCAAAACACAGGACAAAGCTTTTGTCTGTATTGTCAAGAGAATGCGAGGTTAGGGGTACAGACGCAACAGGCTTTGCCTACAATTCCCGAGGCAAAATGTGCATTTACAAGCGGCCTGTCGCCGCCCACAAAATGCGACTTATGCTGCCGCCTGACGCTAATGTGATTATGGGGCATACACGTATGACCACCCAGGGAAACCAAAAACATAATCAAAACAATCACCCTTTCAAGGGCAAGGCGGAGCTTACCTTTGCCCTTGCCCATAACGGTGTGATCTATAACGACAATATGATTCAGGAGCAGCACAAATTCAAAAGCACAGGCATTGAAACGGACAGCTATGTTGCGGTGCAGCTTATTGAAGAAAAAGGCACAATCTCCTTTGAAAGCCTGAAATATATGGCTGAACAGCTTCGGGGCACGTTTATGTTCACATTGCTCGACAGCCGCAGTAATATGTACTTTGTCAAGGGAGATAACCCTGTTGCGCTGTATAGGTTCGGCGGATTTTATGTATATGCATCAACTCACGAAATTCTTGACAACGCATTGCACAAGCTGGGGCTTGACGATTTTCCCCACGAGGATATAAAAGTATGCGGCGGAGATATTGTGAGAATTGCTCCCGACGGTGAAATTGAAAAATCAGCATTTGAATATGTAGATGACCGCTGGGACTATCTTTTTATGCGTGGCGCACGGAAAGCAGACAGATACTACAATGAAGAAAATCTTACCCGCCGCAGTCAGATTATGGATTACGCAACTTCAATGGGCTTTAACGAATATGACATTGACTTGCTTATAGAGTACGGCTTTGATTATGACGAAATTGAGGAGCTGATTTACGACCCTATGACCTTTTCCGATGTCATAAGCGAAATTTTAGGTTACAACGAGGACGAGGATCTTTGCTCAGCCTTCTGCAGCTGATACGTTCAGAAAGGTAAACGGACATATCCAAAAAAGTAAACCTTTACGAACGCTGCTGAAAAGCGGTTTTGAACGTTCATAAAGGTACATTCTGGCTTTTCGGATATGTCCGTTTATATGCAGATTTTATGGAACTATTTTGAAAGGATTTTTATGAATGGACGAACATTTGGCTACGCCCGTGTTTCAAGCACGGAGCAAAATCTTGACAGACAGATTGAAGCGCTGATAGAATACGGCGTTGCTGAGCGAGATATAATCACAGACAAGCAATCAGGCAAGGACTTTAACCGTTCGGGCTATCTTGCGCTTAAAGAAAAAATGCTCAGAAGCGGCGATACTCTTGTAATCAAGGAAATGGACAGGCTTGGACGTGATTACGAGGCTATCAAGAACGAATGGCAACAACTTCAGCAGATGGGGGTCGATATAGTAATACTGGATACTCCTATCCTTAACACAAAAGAAAAAAGCGACCTCGAAAAGTCGCTTATCTGCAATATTGTTTTTGAGCTCCTCGCCTACACTGCCGAAAAAGAGCGCAGGAAAATCAAGGCTCGTCAGGCGGAAGGAATTAAGCTTGCCCTTGAAAAAGGCGCAAAATTCGGCAGGCCTAAGTTTGTAGTACCGGACGATTTTGACAAGGAATGCCGCGCTTGGCTTGAGGGAGAGCAAACCGCCGTTCAGACTATGAAAAAGCTGGGCATGAAAAAGACAACCTTTTATCGTGTGGTTAATGAGAGGATAGGCTATATTTGAGGGCGAATGGTGTGCCCTCTTTTTTCTATTGACATTTATTGATTTAGTGATATTATTATAATATGAAATTTATTTGACAATAGGAGGGTAAAAATGAAAAATCATTCCGATAATTCAAACGAGCAAAAGAGTAATTCCCAAAATAGCGAAGACAAGTTTATGGATAATGTCAACAAAAGATTCGAAAAATTAAAAAATAAACTTGATAAAAGCCTGAATGAAAAAATCAAAAAAAGATTTGAGCAGAAAGGAAACAGCAAATATTTATTTAAACAATTAAACAAATTGGATGATGTTATAATTAATTCTACATGGAAAGGATCTACAAGCAAAGCCAAATTTGATTGTTTTGCCATTTTAATGAAAAAATATCATCGCATTGACGGAAATAAAAAAGAATGTTACTGGTATATTGAAATTCATAGCAAGGACAACATCGAATGTATACTTTGTCTTAAGGATAAGCTAGATGAATATTTAGATGAGCTTGATTATAATGTAAAATCTGTCAGAAAACAAATTGAAATTGGTGCAAGAATAATAAACCCAGAAATAATAAAAAGTTCATTTAAATACGATTGGCGAAACAATGTATGGTTTGAAAATAAAGCGGAAGTTTCCTTAGAAAGCTTCAATGAATTGAAAAGCAGAAATCAATTATGCGTTTTTTCAGTTTTAGAATTTGCTGTTTTGGCATTAGTATTAGATCGCGTGGATACCAGTGATCATAAATTGCTTATTCCCAATATTATATATAGCGATAAAACAAAAGACTTTGTAAAAAAACTTATTAACGCTTGCTATATACGAACAAAAGACAGTGAGTTGTTGTCTGTTCAAAGTATTTACTTAAACAAGAATACTGATCCAGAAACAATCATATTCGATGCGCGCCCACTTATTGTATATTATTCTAAGGAAGATGACTCTCTGTTGAGAGAAAAACTTAATAAATATTATACTTACCTTTCAACACAAAGAAAAGTTAACTTTCCATATAAAGGTATCCCTTTTATCCTCAGCCAAGAAAAAATATCCAATAATTTCTTTACCATCGATCTGTCTGATATAGATATCAGTCAAACAGAGCAGATAACAAAAACGATAAACACGTTATATTCAAATCTTTTTTTACCAGAAGATTTATGGAAGGAAATTCCTAAATTTAATAGGAAATATTATCAGCTAATAAATGATAACTTCGTTAAATTTAAAAAAGAATTAGTTAAATTCCTTGCAAAAAAATATTTTGTATCAAGTAATATTTTTTCGTTTGCTGATTTTACACAAATAACTCTACTTGTAATTTTTAGTCAAATCATGAAAGCTTCATTTTATGACAAAGAAAAAGTAAACGAATATTTTATCTATATGCTTAATTATTATTTTAGCTATACAGAGTCATTGGAAAATTCTGCACAGAGACAAATTCAAAGACTTCTTCCTGAATTCACAAAATCAAATGAAGAAAAATGTATAACTGTCATTAAAAAAATAAACGAATTGATAGCCGGTAATAAAATACAGTTCACCCAAAATAAGGATGACATAAAAATAGAAGAAGATTATTCTGATCTTATTGTCCTATCTAAAATAGGTAAAAATCCTGTACTAATGATGGGAGATGAATTCTGCAAAAAGTTAATTTCAGATTTTAATATTACTAATTATACATATAAACAGTTTATTTCAGACGCCAAAAGATTAGGATTTTCAAAATGCGACAATAAAAAGAATAAACTAAGCGTGCAAATCGGAGATAAAAAAACATATTTGATTGTTTTTCCTCTAAATCACAACCAAATACATATTCCAAAATAATCCATCTGATTCCGGTTTACATAAGGAAAAACGTAGGGAAAAGTACCGGGAATTACACAGGGAAAAGCATTATTTTTAAAATAGGCGTTTCCCTGTTTTTTTGCCCCGCAAACCCGCATTATTACAGCATTTTCCCTTTTTCCCTCTTGTTTTCTCTGTAATTTACAAATAGCTATATATACCCGGCAGACAATTCATAGGATATCTTTTTCCCATAGTAACAACATTCACATCAATTTTCTCAAATGCCTTTAACAACTCTCTGGCATAATGCCTTGAAACAGCATAATCATTTTCAACCAGTGCGTCAATTCCGCACTTAACGCTGTGTTTTTTCGACACAAGTTTAAGCAGTTCGATCATGTTATTTCGCTTGGTTTTATTATTAATACATTCATTAACAATAC
>CAMDZU010000093.1 GCA_945910715.1 uncultured Clostridia bacterium | reverse complement strand
GCGGCACAGACAGTTCCTCCCGAAAGCTGCCACACGTCGGCAAAGCTGCCTATAAGTGCGGCTGGCCGCTGCGGATTGTGTTTCACAGAAAACTCTCTGCCCAGTGCGTCGGTAAAGATAACTGCGTCGGCGCTGTTTTCTGTCGTATCCGGAGCGGCGGAGCAGCCGCATAACGCCATAATCACCGCCGCAAGAGCCATAGCCAATACTCTTCTCATCAGCAGGTAGCTCCGCCCTTTACGGTTTTGCCAAGAACGGCTGACTTGTCTATTTTCTTGTTAAGAAGCTTGTCCTGAACATAATCAAAGCCTAATCTTGCAATAGTATCAGCAAAACGCTCGCCGGAAATTCCCTCGTCACGGAAAAGGAGAATTGCGTTTTCAATAAGCTCCATAACCTCTTCCTCGGAAGTGAAAATCTTATCGAGAGGTCTGCCGTTTGCAAATTTCTTGCCCCATCTTCCACCGATATAAACCTTGTAGCCGTCGGTATATTCGGGAATTGCGCCAAACGGACATTTACCTCTGCAACGTCCGCAGTTGTTGCAGTCTGCGCCGATAACAAGCTTGCCGTCGGTAAGCTTAGCGGATTTAATAGGACAGTTTTGCTCAACCTGACACTTTTTGCAGCCCTTGCACAGCTCGCTGTTCACAACGGGAACACGCTGTCCCACAATGCCGAGGTCGTTAAGGTCAGGCTTTACGCAGTTGTTGGGGCAGCCGCCAACCGCAATCTTGAACTTGTGCGGCAGGGTAACATTGTGATAGCCAAGATAAAAGCGCTCGTGGATTTTCTCGCTGAGCCCGAAGGTGTCGATAAGACCGTACTGGCAGGTCGTACCCTTGCAGGAAACAACGGGACGTACAAGAGAGCCTGTGCCTCCTGTAAGCAGGTTGTTTTCATTAAGGAAAGCGATTGTTTCCTCAATATCCTTATAATGCACGCCCTGAATTTCAAGGGTAAGACGGGAGGTCATAGTCACCTCGCCGCTGCCGAATTTTTCAGCCGCCTTTGCAATTGCGTACTGGTCTGCGGCGGTAATTTTGCCGTTTTTGGTAATTACACGGACGTTGAACACGTCGGGATAGCGCTTGTCCTGCAAACAGCCGAGAGCCTTTACTCTCTTTATTTCCTCGGGAGAAAGCTTTCCTGCGGGATTATCTACCTTTACGCTGTTGAAGAAAACGCCGCCCTCAAGCACTCTTGTATTTGTGTAGCCGTAATATTTAAGTCTGTTCTGGAGGAAATAGGCTCTCTTGCCCTTTGTGCAGACAAGGAGAAGCTTTTCGTCCTTGGCGATTCCCTCAATCTCCCCGTTCACCTTGCCTAAATCAACCCACTTTGCGCCGAAAATGGTTGGAGCAGGCTGAACGTCAATAACTCGGTAGTCCTTTGCCTTGCCTGCAAGATAATCAGCAGGAGTAAAGGTTTCAAAAGCGCCGCTGAGCTTATTTTCCATTACACAGCACGCCTGCACAAAGGGGTGAATTGCAGTTGAAAATGGCGGCGCATAAGCCATATCCAGCGTATCGAAATCGCTTATTTTAAGTCCTGCCGAAATGCCAACGACGGCAATATCCGTCATTTTATCCACAGCGCCCTTACCAAGCACCTGCATACCAAGGAGCTTTTCGGTTTTTCTGTCGGCAATAAGCTTTGTGATAAAGGTTGAGGAATCGGGGTAGTAATGGGCTTTGTCGTCGGTTACGCATAGTGCCGTTACAACGTCGTAGCCTGCCTTTGCAGCCTGCTCCTCGGAAAGACCTGTTCTGCCTGCGCTTAAACTGTCCGAAAGCTTTACAACGCCTGTTCCAAGACAGCCGCCGTAAATGCTGTCATTACCCGTAAGTGTTTTTGCAAGACATCTTGCGGTTATATTTGCGGTAGAGCCCATAGCCGACCACTGTCTGCCGCCTGTAATGCGGTTTCTCACAACGGCGCAGTCACCAACTGCATAAATATCCTCAAGGCTTGTTTTCTGATACTCGTCAACAACTATTGCACCCTTTTCGGTTTCAATTCCCGTTCCCTCAAGGAAAGCAGTTGACGGACGGATACCAACGCTGAGTATTACAAGGTCGGCAGGAATTTCGCCCGAAGCAGTTGTAACAGAGCTTACTCCATTTTCTCCGTTTATGGAGGAAACGGACGTTCCCGTCATTATTTTAAGTCCGCCCTTGCGAAGCTCTCTTGCGGCATAGCCGGCCATTTCGGGGTCAAGAATACCCGGCAGAATTTGCGGCGCCATATCCGCTACCGTAACGGAAAGACGTTGTGCGGCAAGGTTTTCAGCCATTTCCATTCCGATAAAGCCTGCGCCGATAACAACCGCCTTTTTGCAGCCGTTTTTCTCTATATATTCCCGTATTGCAATAGCGTCGTCAGGAGTTCTTACTGTAAATACGCCTTTGAGCTTTACACCGTCAATAGGCGGAATAATGGGCACTGCGCCCGAAGAAATTATAAGCTTATCATAGGATTCGGTGTATTCAGAGCCGTTCCGCAAATCACGGAAGGCAACCGTTTTTGCGGCAGGGTCAACCCTTACAGCCTCCTGTGCCGTATGGACGTAAGCCCCCGTCAATGAGGAAAACTTTTCGGGAGAATTTACAATAAGCTCCTCTCTCGTTTCAATATCGCCGCCTACATAATAAGGCAGTCCGCAACCCGCATAGGAAATATCGCTGCTCATTGTGTAAATATCAACCGCAGCGGAGCGGTCTTCCCTTTTAAGCTTAGCCGACGCCTTTGTTCCTGCGGCAACGCCTCCGATAACTATAATCTTCATAAAGCCTTCCCTTGCCTTTCGTTAACATCTTGGGGATTATGCACAGCTAAAAGCTGCACATATCAGTACATTTTAATTATAATACTTTTATTGGAATAAATCAATGTTAATGCAATAAATATTTAAAAATGCTGGCAATAATAAAAAAGATAACCTCATTGAAACCACCTCCAAAAAACGCTATAATAATATCAGAAAAAATTTTTCAAAAACCTGTTGACTCTCCCCTTAGGGAATACTCTATAATATGAACTGCAAGAGGAAAGGCGGTGCGGAAATGCTAAAAATCGGTGAATTTTCAAAGCTATCACACCTTACGGTAAAGGCGCTTCGATTTTATGAAAAGGAAAAGCTTCTTGTTCCTGCGTCAATCGACAAATGGACGGGCTACCGTTTTTATGAAACAAGTCAGCTTGAACAGGCGGCAAAAATCAAGTCCTTCCGACAGCTTGACCTGTCCATTGAAGAGATAAAAGCCATACTGAACGGCGCTGACGTAAAAGCAATACTTGCCGAAAAGGCTGAAAGCCTGAAAATTCAGCGTGACAGAATTGATTTCTGTCTTTCCGTAATAAATCATATTCTGGAGGAAAATCAAATGAAGTATCAGGTTACAATCAAGAACATTCCGTCTGCAATAGTTTATTACTCGGAAACAACCCTTAAAAGCTACTCCGAGGCAATGGAGTTTATTCCGTCCTGCGGAGAGGAATGCAGAAAGCTCAACCCAACCCTGAAATGTGCCGAGCCCCACTACGAGTTCTGCGAATATCTTGACGGAGAGTACAAGGAAACCAACGTAAGAATCCGTCATAACGAGGCTGTTGAACAGTTCGGCAAGGAAAACGACAAGATAAAATTCCGTGAAATTCCTGCCGTAAAGGTGCTGAGCGTTTTCCACAAGGGTGCTTATGAGAACATAGGCGAGGCTTACGCCTTTATTATGAAGTACGCCGAGGAAAACGGCTGCAAGGTATGCGGACTTGCGAGAGAATGTTACATTGACGGTATATGGAACAAGGATTCCGTTGATGAATGGCTTACGGAAATCCAGCTTCCCGTAGAATAAGCAAAACCGCCTTGCAGAAAACTGCGGGGCGGTTATCTTTATGTTGCAAACTTTAAGGCGGTATGCTATAATTTATGCATAAGCATTCAAGCCCTGACGGAGGTAGCCTTATGAACAGTAATTGGTCGGAATTAAACAAGCAGATGCAGCTTATGCTCAAAAAGCGTGATACCTACAAGGACGGTATTGCTGCTCTGTGTGAGCTGAGAGAGGATTTATTCCGCACACTGACCGAAATAAGACAGGACTTGCCCGAAAAAAGCCTTTCAGCTATGCCTTGCCCCAAAGCCAAAGGCTATCACAATAAGACTGTTGCCTACTCAATATGGCACATTTTCCGCATTGAGGATATTGTTGCAAATACTATTATCGCAAATTCGGAGCAGATTCTTTTTTCGGGGGATTATTTAAGCAAAACCCGTTCTAATATTATCACAACAGGAAACGAGCTTACGGGAGAGGAAATCGTGTGTTTCTCCGAAAGCCTTGATATTGGCGCATTGTATGAATACGCAAAGGCAGTAAGGGAAAGCACCGAAAAGCTGCTTGACAGCCTTGCCTTTGACGAGCTAAAAATAAAGGTTTCCCGGGAAGCAAAGCAAAGAGTAATTCAATCGGAATGCGTAAGCAGTCACGAAAACGCTGTGTGGCTTATTGACTATTGGTGCGGAAAAGACATAAGAGGGCTTGTTCAGATGCCTTTTTCACGGCATTGGATAATGCATACCGAGGCAATTTTAAGGATTGCAGACAAGCTGAAATAACCGCCTGTCCGGATTTTACTTTAAATACAAAAAATCGTCCACATACCCTGTGGACGATTTTTATGTTACAGCTGCCTTGCTTTCATGCTTATTTTGCCATAAACTCCGTAAGCCTGCTGTCAATAAATTCATAAACAAGCTGCTTGTCCTTTTCGTTGAGCACCTCGTGCCTCATATTGTCAAACAGTCGTCCCTCGACGTTTTTGTAGCCAACGTTTCTTAAGTGCTGAACCGCCTGCTCAAATTTCTTTTCGCCAAGATGACAGGGGTCTTCTTTTCCCGAAATAAACTGTATGGGCAGGTCGGGCTTTTTCACAGACCACCCCTCCGAAGAATAAACTCCGAGAATCAGATTGAACAGAGAAATAAAGCCGTTCAGCGTAAAAACAAAGCCGCACAGCGGGGATTCATTGTACTTTTTCAGTTCCTCTTTATCGCCTACAACCCAGCGGTTTGGCTCGGTTTCATCGGGGAATTTCTTGTCATAGCCGCCGAACATAAGCTTGTTTACAAAAATGCTGCGATAATCCTCGCCGTGTATTTTACTGAGCAGCTTGCAGAATATCATACCGCTTTTCGCCGCAGGATTATCCGAGGGAGAGCCGCAAAGGATAAGACCGTCAATTTCATTATCGTACTTTTTTATATAGCTTCTTGCAATGAGAGAGCCCATACTGTGACCCAGCAGGAAAAAGGGGATTTTAGGGAATTTCTCCTTTGCAAGACGGCTTACCTGATGAACGTCCTCAACTATGGAAATGTGACCGTCCTTGCCAAAATAGCCCAGCTTTTCTGCTCCCTTTACGGATTCTCCGTGACCTCTGTGGTCGTGAATAAAGCAGGCATAGCCCTTTTCCGCCATATACTCCATAAAGCCGCTGTAACGCTCCTTGTTTTCAGCCATACCGTGGGCAATTTGCAGAACTGCCTTCGGATTCTGCGGTGCAATGTAAAAGCCGTGGAGTGAAAGTCCGTCTCTGTTCGATTCAACTATGAATTTATCGGTTTTTAATTTCATTGTTTTTCTCCGTCAATTTCCTCTCTTATGGACTGCATTTTCAAATCAAGAGCGGAAATTCTTTCTGCGCAATCCTTTAAATCAGCCGCAATTCTGTCGGCGTCCTCTATATTCTTTTTGTATTTCAGCTTGTGTTCAAGGCTTGCCCAGAAATCCATTGCAATAGTCCTGAACTGGACCTCAACCTTCATAAGCTCGGTGCGGTTTGCAAGGAAAATGGGTATTTCCACAATAAGATGATAGGAGCGGTAGCCGTTGGGCTTGGGCTTGGTTATGTA
>CAMDZU010000092.1 GCA_945910715.1 uncultured Clostridia bacterium | reverse complement strand
TTTCGCCAAAGGCGAAAACATTAGCCTCTTGAAAAGGCTTGACCTAAACTTTTAAAATTGCTTTTTCGACAAGCTGAGCCCTCCCGTGATAATTTACGGGAGGGCTTGTTTTGTTTTTTTCGCCTGCTGCAATCGTCCCAAAAGCTTTGCCCCCGAGGAATACTTCCCTCGGGGGCAATAATTATATTGGAGTTAAATGAAGAAGAATATGTCGATTACTTTCTCTTTCTTGAGATAACTGCTGCGCCCATAGCTGTGATACCCAGAGCTGCAACTGCCGCTACGCCCTCAACGCCTGTTTCGGGGTTTGTTGCCTTGTCGCCTGCGTCAGCTGTTGTATCTGCTGTTGTATCTGCGGCAGGAGTTTCTTCTGCTGTATCTGCTGCGGGAGCTTCAACAAGCGTTCCGTCCTCGCCGAAGGTCATTGTGCCAAGAGTAATGCCATGACCCATGAATGCAACGCCGAATTCCTTGATTTCGTCAATCTTGTCAGCAGGCCATGTGAATACCATTTCTGTTGCGTCTGTATCGAAAACGTAGGAGTCCTTGCCCTCGGAAAGAGTGAGCTGAGAAATGTTGTCGATGAATGCCCAGCCCTCGGGACTGTTGATCATTGGCTTAACGCACCAGTAGTTCTGACCTTCAACCTCTGCAAGGCTTTCGTCAATGGTGATTGTGATTGTAATGGGAGTTTCTGCTGTAACGTCTGTGAATTCCTCGCCTAAAACCGTAATGCTTGCGGACCAGCCCTTGCCTAAGTCCTTGTTCATGTCATAAGCGAAAGCTGCTGTTGTGAGTGTTGCTGCCGCTGCAACTGCTGTGATGATAGATACTAACTTTTTCATTGTATTTGTCCTTTCATTAAAAATTGTTTTTGGATTTTCCTCCCTGTCCTTTCGGGAACAGGGAGGGGTGAGGTGGAAAAGAAGTTAATTGTTGATTTCTGATTCAATCAGCTTGCAAGTCTTGTGTTTGCCTTGTCAAGCTCTGCCTCAACGGAGCCCTTGATTGTTTCCTTGGTCTGTGCCCAGGAAGCGCCGTTGTTGAAGGAATCCTTGATTGGGTTGTTCATAAGGTCGTAAAGGTCGGGGGAAACTGCAGCGTAGAATTCGATCATGGGGTGTTCGTTTGTCATTTCTCTTGTCTTGAGGAGGGATTCGTACATTTCCTCTGTCCAGCTGTAATCCTCCATATACTGCTGCTTAGCAATGTCGGCAACTCTTTCGTCGCTCTGTGCGATTCTTGCGCACTGTAAGTAAGCTGCAACGCCCTCGGGGTTCTTAGCGCCTGAAACAAGGGAGAAGGCTGTTACAGATGTTGGGATATAGTATTCGTCTGCGTCCTCGCATCTTGGCATTGGTGCAAAGCCGATTTCGCCCTGAGCGCCGTATTCTGTTGTGTCAGCCTCGTAAAGAGTCCAGATTCCGCAGGGGTAGAACAGTGTCTTGCCGTCTGCAATGTTGCTTGGGCATACGGACCAAGCGTGTTCCCACTTAGGATATGGCAGCTCGTTCTTGTTCATGTTGTACATATATTCCTGAGCCTTTGCAATAAGTGCGTTGTCAAGATTGTGTACTACCTTGCCGTCTTCCATTCCGATATAAGGAACGCCTGTTGTAAGGCTGAGTGCGGATTCGAACCACCAGCCGTCGATTGCGTACTTGCCCTCGTCCTTATCGCAGAAGGAAAGCATCATTTCCATAAGTGTGTTCCAGTTCCATGTGCCTGCTTCAATGTATTCCCATGGGTCTGTAAGGTTGTTTTCTTCAAGCACACGCTTGTTGTAGATCATTACTACACCTGCGTCTGTTGAGGTAGCCGCAACATAGTGCTTGCCGTTGTAAACGAACTGATCGTTTACCGCGCTTATTCCCGACCAGATTTCGTCGGAGAAGTCAACGTAATCGTCAAGGGGTGAGAACATACCTGTGATTGCGCCCTTGGGGAATGTGTCAAGGTCGCCTGCTGAGAACATATCGGGAGAATCGTCTGCCGCAACAAGAGTTGTAAGCTTATCGTATCTTCCGTCCCATGATACCTGAACCCATTCGATTTCGCCGCCGTATCTTGTCTGGAAAAGCTCAAGCTCAACGGGAACTGCCTTGCCGTCTGCAGGATTGATGTCCCATGAAGACAGGAACTTAACTGTCTTGTTTTCAAGCTCCTTGGTTTCAACTTCGATTTCGTCCACTACCTCTGCATATTCTTCCTTGAGGGAGGTTGTGGTTGCCGGTGTAGTTGTAGCTGTTGTGCTTTCTGCGCTGCCGCCGCAGGCTGTTATTGTTCCTGCCGCCATAACCAGCGCAAGTATCATTGCTATACGTTTTTTCATCTTCATTTTTCCTTTCGCTGTAGGGTTGTTTTTCCTTACAACTGTATATTATCACAAAATAAATGCCGGCTTATATCAAAATTTTAAGATATATTATAAAAAATTGTTGCAAAATAATAGGCTGTGTGTTATACTGTTTATACCATATTAAATATACAGAAGCGTGAATATATACGGAAAGGAACACTCAATGAGCATTAACTCCGAGCTTTCAAAGCGTGAATTTATGCAGCGTGAGCATAACATAACCCATTCCCCCTACACAAAGGAAATGGAGTTTTACGCCTGCGTCAGGGCAGGAGATACAGATGGAGTAAAGGCGTGCTATACGCCCCTTGCCACTGAGGGCTACGGCAAGCTCAGCAAGGACCCTGTGCGGAATATGAGGTATCACCTTATTGTTTCTGTTGCAATGATAACAAGATTCTGTATTGAGGGCGGAATGGAGCCCGAGGTTGCCTATACCATAAGCGATATTTACATCAACAAGGCGGACGAGTGCAGCGACATAAAAAGTCTTGGGGCAATCCACAAGGAAATGATTTTCGATTTTACAAAGCGAATGGGGGAGCTTACCTCCGTAAAGGTCTATTCAAAGCAGATATTGGACACTTTGGACTACATTTACGAGCATTTGCACGAGAAAATCACCGTAACGGAAATTGCGGAGCATATCGGGCTTAGTCCCCAGTACCTGTCAAGGCTGTTTCACGACGAGGTGGGAATTACAATTTCCGCCTACATTATGGACAAGCGTGTAGAGTCGGCGGAAAATATGCTGAAATTCTCCGATTACACTCCCGTTGATATTGGCAACTACCTTAATTTCAGCAGCCACAGTCATTTTATTATGGTGTTCAAAAAGCATACGGGACTTACTCCCCGTGAGTACCGTGAAAAATTTTTCCGCACAAACTGGGGCGACAGCAAATAATTGATATTTTTGTATTATTTTTTGTATAACTCTGCGGAAAAGGCTGTTATAATCAAGGTACAATGAAAAATGAAAGGCGGAAATATTATGAAGAAGATTATTACAGCGGCTATGCTTGCATTTGTGCTTACTCTCTGCGCTTGCGGAGGACAGCCTGCTCAGACTACAGCGGAGGCTGACGTTACAACAACGGAAGCTGCCGAGGAGCAGACAGCGGAGGAAAACGGCGATTACACCCTTTACACCGATTTCACAAAGGGAATGTCCGACAGCTGGGAGTTTTCCGACGGCTGGTCCAACGGCTCAATGTTCAACTGCACATGGCGCAAGAACAACGCAAGTCTTGACGACGGTGTGCTGAAAATGTCAATCGACACCTTCGGGGACGGCTACAGCGGAGCTGAAATCCGCACAAAGGACTTTTACGGCTACGGAATGTACGAGGTGACAATGAAGCCTATCAAGAATATCGGCGTTGTTTCCTCATTCTTCACCTACACAGGCCCGTCCGACAACAACCCCTGGGACGAAATCGACATTGAGTTCCTTGGCAAGGACACCACAAAGGTGCAGTTCAACTACTTCACTAACGGCAAGGGTAACCACGAGCACATTTACGACCTTGGCTTTGACGCAAGTGAGGAATTCCACACCTATGGCTTCAAGTGGGCAAAGGACAGCATTACCTGGTACGTTGACGGAGAAGCAGTTTACACCGCAACCGAGGATATTCCCTCCACACCGAGCAAAATTATGATGAACGTATGGAACGGTATCGGAGTTGACAGCTGGCTGGGAGCGTACGACGGTACAACGCCAATTACTGCGGAATACAAGAATGCAGCGTTTACTGCGGAGGAATAAAAACAGGGGGCTTTGCCCCCCCTTTTTTTTATTACCCCCTCGACGAGGGAAAAACAAAAGGGGACAAAGCCCCCAATCATTATTTTGTAAGGAATTTCCTGAAATCCTCCGCCGAAACCGGCTTGCTGAAATAATAGCCCTGATAGTAGTCGCAGCCAAGCTCTCTTAAAATGCTGAGCTGCTGCTCCGTTTCAACGCCCTCGGCGATAACCCTTACCTTGAGCTGTCTTGCAAGGTTGATTATGCGCTCGATAATTTTGCGGCTGTTGCTGTCTGTTTCAATGCCGATCATCATTGAACGGTCGATTGTGATTCGCTCCAGCGGAATTTCCGAAAGCTGAGGAATTGAAGCTGCGCCTGTGCCGAAGTTGTCAAGGCAGATTCCTATTCCCATTTCCTGCATTGACATAATGACCTGCTTTACCCTGTCGTAGTCAACTGTTGCCGCCGCTTCGGAAATTTCAAATTCCAGCATTTCGGGTGCAATGCGGTTTTCGTCAAGGAGCTTTTTCAGAGTGGAAAGGAAGTTTTCGTCAAGAATCTGTCCGAAGGTAAGGTTTATGGAAACCTTGATTGCGTTGAAGCCGCTGTCTATCCACGCACGCTGATATTTGCACACAAGCTCGATAATCTTGTAGCCCAGCGGAATAATAAGCTCAGTTTCCTCTGCAAGATAAATGAAGTAGGAGGGGGAAACCGTGCCGTAGGTGGGGCTTTCCCAGCGCACAAGGGCTTCGGCTTCGATAACATCTCCTGTTTTTATTTCGACCTTTGGCTGGAAGTAAACAACAAACTCGTCCTCCTTAAGCGCCTTGATAAGGTCGATTTCAAGGGAGTTGCGGTGGCTGATTACGGACAGACCGTTGCTGCGTGAGAACAAAGCGTAAGCGGAACGCTTGTCCTGACGTGCCTTTCTGTGATTGTCGCAGGCGAAGAAGTAAAGCTCGTTGAAGTTTACGGCGTGGTCGGGATAAGAGGAAATGCCTGCGCTGATTTTTATGTAATAATCGTGCGTTTTATATACGAGAGGCCAGTCCATAGCGCTCATAAAGTTTTCCGCATACTGGGCAACCTCTTCCTCGCCGTTTGCGTGGAACATAAATGCAAAGCGTGTTTCGCCAACTCTTGCCAGATAAGCGTCTGAGCCTGCAAAGGTTTTTGCACGGAGCGCAAGTATTTTCAGCACAGCGTTTGCGTTTTCTCTGCCTGTGGTGCGGCAGATTTCCTCGTAGCTGTCAACGCCGAAAACCATAATGTTAAGGGGCTTTTCCTGCTCCTTGCAGACAGCGAAGGTCTTTTCAAGGTTCTCCATAAAGAACTGCTCGTTGTAAACCCCTGTGAGGTAGTCGTTCTTGCGGTTCTGCGCCAGCATATCCTCAAGCTCGGACTCCCTTGAAATATCAGAAATCTTGATTGCGTAGCACTCGTCTATTTTTACGATATGAACGGTTGCGGGGAAAAGACTTCCGTCGCTGCGGTGCAGGCTTACAACCTTTTTCCAGCTTCCCGAATTTTCAATTTCCATGATTATATCGGCAAGGGTGCCGTTTTTGCCTGAGCAATGGCAGATTGATTCCACAAGGGCGGAGTAGTTTTCGTTGTTGTAGCCTGTGTTCTTTGTGAAAGCCTTGTTGAACCAGATTGCGTTGAATTCCTCGTCGGTAATGACAATACCCTCGGATATGCCCGAAATAATTCTTGCATACATTGCGGCGGTGCGCATCATTCTGTCGGTGGAGGTTCTGTCGTGGAAAAGGTTTATTGTGGATTTTGTGTTGTCAATGGAATGAGCGGAAACAACCTCGGTGGTAATATTCACTCCTGCCTGAGTGGGAAAAACCGCCGTAAAATGCC
>CAMDZU010000091.1 GCA_945910715.1 uncultured Clostridia bacterium | reverse complement strand
ACATTAAAGCGAAAGATGGTGAAGTGCGGCATGTCATCAAGGCAGAGGTCAGAAAAAAAGCATAGACATTTTTTCTTAAAACTGGGCGTTACTCTCATAATCGGATATGCGGTAGTTTACCTGATTTTTATGCAGATTGAGATTGCGAAAAAATCCGGCGAATATGAAGCGGTCCGTGCGCAGCGAATTGCGGTGGAAGAAGAAAACGAGCAGCTTGAACGTTACTCCTCGGATGAATTCCGTTCGGAATACATTGAGGAAATTGCCCGTGGAGAGCTGGATTACTCCTATCCCGATGAAAAAATCTATTACTTCGTTCCAAGCACTGATTGACTATGCAAGGCTGATACTGAATTTTCGGTATCAGCCTTTTTTAAAAGGAGAATAAAATGATACGGAAATACAAATTTGGAAAGCCCTTTGAAACCGAGGCAGTTGTGGAAAATATTCCCGCCGAAAGGGGAGAAATGCCTTATTTCAAGACGGAAACAGGAGAAAACGGTATTGTCTTTTCCTACATAATGGACAAGCAGGACATTGTTTACGGGCTTGGGGAAAATCTCAGGGGAATAAACAAGCGTGGCTGGAAATACGAAAGCAACTGCTCCGACGACCCTAATCACATGGAGTCAAAGCGCTCCCTTTATGGCGCTCACAACTTCATTATTGTTGACGGAAAGGAGCGTTTCGGCGCATTTATAGACTATCCCGGCTTTATTTCCTTTGATATAGGCTATGAACGGCACGATACAATCACAATTTCCGCTTGCAGCGGAGATATGTACGTTTACATTATCGAGGGAAATTCCGCCGCCGATATTGTAAAGCAGTTCCGCAGACTTATCGGAAAAAGCTATGCTGCGCCCCTGTGGGCAATGGGCTATATGCAGAGCCGCTGGGGATATATGTGCGAAAATGACATTCGAGAGGTTGCTGACAATTTCCGCAGCAACGGTATTCCCATTGATTCGGTTTGCCTTGACATTGACTATATGGAGCGGTATAAGGACTTTACCGTTGACAAGGAGCGTTTCCCCGATTTGCCGAGGCTCTGCTCGGAAATGAAGGAGAAAAATATCCGCTTTGTTCCTATTATTGACGCTGGAGTAAAGATTGAGGACGGATATGACGTTTACGAGGAGGGCAAGGCAAAGGGCTATTTCTGCAAGCGTGAGGACGGAACGGACTTTGTTGCGGGAGTATGGCCGGGCAAAACCCATTTCCCCGATATGCTCAACGCAGACGCAAGAAAATGGTTCGGGGATAAGTACAGCCTGCTTCTTGACGCAGGAATAGAGGGCTTCTGGAACGATATGAACGAGCCTGCAATTTTCTATTCCGAGGAGGGACTTGAGGAGGCAAAAAAACGCTACGAGGAGCTTATCGGAAAGCCTCTCGATATAAACGGCTTTTTCAGTCTTTCGGGCAATTTCAGCATTTCCAACGACCCCAAGGATTATGAGCGTTTCTATCACAATGTAAACGGCGAAAAAATAGTTCACAGCAAGGTGCACAACCTTTTCGGCTACAATATGACAAGAGCGGCAGGAGAGGCCTTTGAGCGCCTTTCTCCCCACAAGAGGATACTTATGTTCAGCCGCTCGTCCTACATAGGAATGCACCGTTACGGCGGTATCTGGACAGGGGATAATCAGTCATGGTGGTCCCATCTGCTGCTTAACATAAAAATGATGCCGTCCCTCAATATGTGCGGCTTTATCTACACAGGCGCAGATCTGGGCGGCTTTGGGGCTGATACAACACCCGATCTTTTGTTAAGGTGGCTTGAGTTCGGAATTTTCACTCCCTTAATGCGCAATCACAGTGCGCTTGGCACAAGGCTGCAGGAGCCTTACCGCTTTGATTTAATGCCTCAGATGAGAGATGTAATCAGGCTCAGATACAGCCTGCTGCCCTATCTCTATTCCGAATATATGAACGCTGTGCTGAACGATGAAATGTACTTCAGTCCCCTTGCCTTTGAATTTACAGAGGACGAAATGTGCAGACGGGTTGAGGATCAGCTGCTTCTTGGCAGAGGGGCAATGGTTACTCCCGTTTACGAGCAGAACGCAAGAGGCAGATATGTTTATCTCCCCGAGGAAATGCTGTTTGTTAAGTTTATGGCTGAGGGAAAGCGTGAATACAAGGTAATGCCGAAGGGTCATCATTACATTGACGCCGAGCTTGAGGAAACACCCTTGTTTATCCGCAAAAACAGCTTTATTCCTCTCGTCGCTCCCGCAATGTCAACAGCGGAGCTTGACAGGGATAATCTTGAAATTGTGGGCTTTATTGAAGAGGGTCATACAGCGGAATATGTTCTCTATGAGGACGACGGCTTTACAAGAGATTACGGAAATCCCGAAAACTACAAAAAAATCGTTATTTCAAACGAAAAGGGCAGTATAACAGTTAAGGAAAACGGCGGCAAAAGGCTGTCTGTAACCGCAGTTTTTGCAGAGTGAAAGGGAAAAGATTATGACGGTAAAGGAAAAAATATTAAGCGGAAAAACCTATTTGGGAATTGAATTCGGCTCAACGAGAATTAAAGCGGTGCTTATTGACGACAGCTTTGCCCCTGTCGCTTCGGGCAGTCACGACTGGGAAAACCGCTTTGAAAACGGAGTGTGGACTTACTCCCTTGACGACATTACAGCAGGACTTCAAGACTGTTACAAAAGCCTTGTAACCGATGTTGAGCAGAAGTATGGCATTATCCCCGAAACCTACGGCGCAATGGGCATTTCGGGTATGATGCACGGCTATATGGCTTTTGATAAAGATGACAAGCTGCTTGTGCCTTTCAGAACGTGGCGAAATACAATTACCGAGCAGGCGGCGGCGGAGCTGTCGGAGCTGCTCAGCTTCAATATCCCCCAGCGCTGGAGCATTGCACATCTGTATCAGGCGGTGCTAAAGGGCGAAGAACACGTTCCCCATATCGAGCATATAAACACTCTTGCAGGCTATATTCACTACCGCCTTACGGGAAAACGTCAGGTGGGAATAGGGGAGGCTTCGGGCATTTTTCCTGTTGATAAGGGCAGCTATAACAAGGCGTACATTGACAAGGTAAACGGTCTGCTAAAGGAACATGGCTTTGATAAGGACCTGAACGGTGTTCTGCCGCAGGTGCTTTGCGCAGGGGAGGCAAAGGCGGAGCTTACCGAGGAGGGGGCAAAATTCCTTGACCCAAGCGGAAGACTTAAGGCAGGAGTGGTTCTCTGTCCGCCCGAGGGGGACGCAGGAACGGGTATGACCGCAACAAACAGCGTTCTCCCCAAAACGGGAAACGTGTCCGCAGGCACTTCCATTTTCGCAATGCTGGTGCTTACAAAGCCGCTGTCGGGCTATTACCCCGAAATTGACGTTGTTACAACTCCCGACGGTGCTCCCGTTGCAATGGTGCATTGCAACAACTGCTGCTCAGAGCTTGACGCATGGGTGAAAATGTTCGGCGAATTTGCGGCATTAAGCGGCAATCCTCTTGATAAATCGGCACTGTATGAAACGCTGTACAGAAACGCATTAAAGGGCGATACGGACTGCGGCGGCATTGTTGCCTACAATTTTCTTTCGGGAGAGCCTGTTGCGGGAGCGGAATCGGGCAGACCTATGTATTTCAGAGCACCCGACGGCAGTTTCAGCCTTGCAAACTTTTTCAGAGCGGAGCTTTATTCCGCAATGGCGGCGCTTAAAATGGGTATGGACATTCTCTTTGAAAAGGAGAGCGTTTCCGCAGACAAATTCACAGGCCACGGCGGTTTATTCAAGGTAAGGGGTGTTGCACAGCAGTTCCTTGCGGACGGGCTTGATTCGGCGGTATCTGTTATGAAAACCGCAGGAGAGGGCGGCGCATGGGGCATGGCGCTGCTTGCGGCATTTGCCGTTCTTGGGGGAGGAAAAACCCTTCCCGATTTCCTTGAAACAGAGGTTTTCGGCGGAATGGAATGTACCACAGTTCAGCCTGACAAAAACGGCTCCGAGGGCTTCGGACGCTTTATGGAGAATTATAAAAAGGGTCTTGCCGCACAGTATGCGGCGGCAAAGTAAAAAATCAAACCGTTATGCTCGATACTAAGGCAATACCGCACAAAGATTGTGTGCGGATTGCGAAGTCAGATTTTTCGTCAGATTGTATAAATTGAGTGCAGGCCGGCTGGCGCCAGTCAAGCGAAATTTGTGCAAGATGACGGAAAAGATGCAAGCAAGGCGTACGCAAAGCCGTCAGGCGGTCTTTGTGCGGTGTTGCCCTAATAACCAATAAAACAGTTAAAAAATCTTTGCATAATCCATATACGCAAGATTAGGCGAAGATTTTTTGAACAGTTTTTAATTGGTTATTAGTATTATACAGCATAACGGTTTTTTCTGTAAAAGAAAAACAGCACCGCAAAAGCGATACTGTTTCTGATTTTCAGAGTTGCATATAATTATGCAGTAGCGTTTGACTTCTTAGCAAGCTGTGACTTTAATCTTGCAGCCTTGTTCTTGTGGATAAGGCCCTTGCAAGCAGCTCTGTCAAGCTTCTTGACTGTTGTAGCAACTGCTTCTGCAGATGCGCCTTCAGCTCTTGCCTTCTTTAAGAGAGTCTTGAGCTCTGTCTTGTTAGCCTTGTTTCTATCCTGTCTAACCTTGGATACTAAAACTCTTTTCTTTGCAGACTTGATGTTTGGCACGTTATTTGCACCTCCTTAATTTTATCTGTATATTATTGTCTATTTTCAATACGCTATATTATAACATGGATTTTCTCAAAAATCAAGTGTTTTTTGGGAAAAATGTTAAATTTATTGAAAGAGGACAAAAATTTATGAAAAGAACAGACCTTGCCTGTGAAATTGCGTCAGACAACAGTCAATTTGAGGGAATAGAGCTTAAGGAATATGCCATAGGCTCTGTTGGAGTTTCCCATATTATTATATCAAAAGTGGGCGAAAAGTCAACAGGCAGACCGAAAGGCACATATATTACGCTTCACTGCAGGGAGCGTGACCGCTACGACGAGGTAAGGGCGGTAACCCAGGTGCTGAGCGGAATGATACCCGAGGGGGATATTCTTGTTGCAGGCTTCGGAAACTGCGATATTACTCCCGACAGCCTTGGTACAAGAGCGGTAAGGCGCATTGCCGCCACGGCTCATTTGTCGGTGCACAACGATTTTGAGGCGCTGGGAATGCGCAGGGTTTACGCCATTGAAGCAGGGGTAACGGGAAGAACGGGCATTGAAAGCACAGATACCGTCGGTCTTGCGGTACGTCATGTTAAACCAAAGGCGGTAATCGTTATAGACAGCCTTGCCTGTGCCGAAACGGACAGGCTTTGCAGCACTATACAGATAACCGACACGGGAATTACCCCCGGAAGCGGTGTGGGCAACGACCGAAAGGGAGTAAATCCTGATACGCTGAAGGTTCCCGTTATTGCCATAGGAGTGCCTACCGTAATCGACCTTGATACAATTTCCCCCGAAAGGACGGAAAAGCTTATGGTAACTCCAAGGGACATTGACGGAGTGATAACCCACTATGCGGAGATTCTTGGGGAGGCGCTCAACAGCGTGCTTAATCCGACATTAACCGCCGACGAGCTGGAGCAGCTTATAGTATAAATCAGGGCTCTTGTTCATATAAATCAAGAAAAGGAAATAAATAAACGGAAAGGACTTGATTGTATGAATACAAGAAGCAGATTTACGGTAAAAAAGGCGTTGCTTGGCATAGGGGCGGTGGTTTTGTCCCCTGTCATTGCAGTAACGCTTACAAA
This sequence comes from uncultured Clostridia bacterium, assembly GCA_945910715.1. Lineage (GTDB taxonomy): Bacteria > Bacillota > Clostridia > Oscillospirales > Ruminococcaceae > Ruminiclostridium_E. The sequence continues at coordinate 280 of CAMDZU010000091.1, read as the reverse complement.
CGCCGCTCCTCACGTTTCGGAGCTTATGACAGGGGCGGTAAGGCTTATGAATATTTCAGAGCAATCAAAAATCAAGGCGCTGAACAATGGTAGCTTTATTCTGTATCAGCCCACGGAAAACGGCGTTGCAACAACCGTTATTGAAGATATTCAGCCTCCGGCTGTAACCACCACGACTGCGGTTACGGAAGAAACTGCGCCTCCTCAGACCACAGCGCCTATTCTTATTTCACAGAATATTTCTGACGAAAGCGAGGATCTGTCCGTTTTCAGCAACGTC
>CAMDZU010000090.1 GCA_945910715.1 uncultured Clostridia bacterium | reverse complement strand
GCCACGTTAATGCTCTGAAACAGGTAATAAGGGTTTTCGATTACGTTGGCATTTCCGTATGCTTCTTTGAAAACGGCTGAAATTTTTTTAAGAATTTCGTCCTCGATTTCGTTCAGCACGTCCTCAATTGAGGAATAGTGGGAATAAAAGGTCTTGCGGTTTACGTCCGCTTTTTCGGTAAGCTCCTTGACGGTAATTTTGTTTATGGGCTTAACCGACGCAAGGGCAACAAGAGCGTTGTGCATAGCACGTTTTGTTTTTATTGTTCTGCGGTCAACACGAGGCTTGTTTTCCATTTCAGACCGTTCCTTTCGTTTTGAAATATTATCAACAGTATAGCACAAATAAAGGTAAAAAGCAACATTTGTGGCGTAAAAATATACTTATTATTTAATTTGACAATGAGGCTGATTGGGTCTATAATTAAAGCAACGTATTTGTTATGCGAGGATATATGGAAAAAAACAGGCTTTTAAAACAGTATTTTGGGCACTCTGCCTTTCGTGAGGGGCAGGAGGAACTGATAGATAATCTTGTAAAGGGTAATGACGTTATGGGTATAATGCCCACAGGCGCAGGAAAATCGGTGTGCTATCAGATTCCGGCCCTTTTGCTTGAGGGAACGGCAATTGTAATTTCGCCCCTTATTTCCCTAATGAAGGATCAGGTAAACTCCCTTACGGAAGCAGGAATAAGCGCCGCTTTTCTCAACAGCTCACTGGCGCAGTGGGAATATTACGATGTTCTTAAACAGGCGGAGCAGGGTAGGTACAAAATTCTGTACGTTGCCCCCGAAAGACTTGGAACAGAAAATTTTATTGAGTTTGCTAAAAGCGTTAGAATTTCGCTCGTAATAGTTGACGAAGCGCACTGCGTTTCCCAATGGGGACAGGATTTCCGCCCCAGCTATCTGAAAATTGCGGATTTTATCAACGCCTTGCCTAAACGTCCTGTTGTGGGCGCTTTTACCGCCACCGCAACAAAGCAGGTCCGTGACGATATAATAAATATTCTGCAGCTGAAAAAGCCATTTGTGGTAACAACAGGTTTTGACCGCAAAAACCTTTATTTTGAAGTGAGAAAGCCAAAGGATAAAACAGCGGAGCTGCTTAAGCTGATGGAACGATACAAAAATCAGAGCGGTATTGTTTACTGCATTTCAAGGAAAAGCGTTGAGGAGGTTTGCCAAAGGCTGTGCGAGGAGGGCTATGACGCAACAAGGTATCACGCTGGACTTAGCGACAACGAGCGCCGCATAAATCAGGAGGACTTCATTTTCGACAGAAAGAGGATAATGGTAGCCACAAATGCCTTTGGAATGGGCATTGACAAGTCCAACGTATCCTTTGTGATACACTACAATATGCCGAAGAACATTGAGAGCTATTATCAGGAGGCAGGCCGTGCAGGACGTGACGGAGCTCCTGCGGAATGTGTACTTCTTTATGCAAAGCGTGATGTGAGAAGCAACGAGTTTCTTATCGACCAAACGGAGAACAGCCGGCTTGACGAAGAGCAGGCTGAGAAGATAAAGGAGCTTGACCGCATAAGGCTTAAGCAGATGACCTTTTACAGTACAACCTCTGATTGTCTGCGGCAGTTTATGCTGAAATATTTCGGTGAAAGAGCCCCCGACCATTGCGGAAACTGTTCAAACTGCAATGCAGGCTATGAAATGGTAGATGTTACTGTTGAAGCGCAGAAAATTGTTTCCTGCGTATATCGTCTTGAACAGCGTAACAGGCACGTCCGTGCCTCAACAATAGTGGAAATTCTTCGGGGCAGCAGAAGCAGCAGAATGGCTACAAACGGTTTTGATACTCTTTCCACCTTTGGGATTATGAAGGAAAGCAATACTTCTGCTATTCGGAGAATTGTTGATTTTCTGATCCGTGAAAACTACCTTGCTGAAATAGAAGAGGAAATTCGTGTTGTAAATCTGACGGAAAAATCAAGGAGCGTAATCAAGCCTGCCGCACCCATTAAAATGAAAGTTCCCATAATTGAGGAAAAGCCCAAAGAGGAAAAGCTGCAGCCTGTAAACGACAGCCTTATGGACAAGCTGAAGCAGCTTCGGCTTAAAATAGCCAACAGCGAGCGAGTGCCTGCTTACGTTATTTTCACAGACGCAGCTCTTATGGATATGTGCAGAAAGCTGCCGAAAACAAAGGCGGAATTTCTCGGCATTTCGGGAGTTGGGGAAACTAAGCTGAATAAATACGGAGAAAAATTTTTGGCGGCTATTAAGCAATGGGAAGACGAGCAATGAAAAACCCGACTGCTATTAAGTAGTCGGGTCGGCCCGTGAAGTGAAAATTCCACGGGCTGAAATTGTATAACGGGATTAAAGCAATCCACGCTTAATCGCTTCATCAATAAGCTTTGGCTGAATAAGCGGATAAGTCCATTCTGTTGGTAATTCATCAAGAAAAAATATTTTTTCAATTTCGCTGTGCAGTTCATTTTCAAAAGAAGTTATCTCTGCATAGAAAAGCATACCGAAAGTTTCTTCACCGTTAAAATTGTCATCTGAAACAACCGAATAAACACAGACAGACTTTATCGTAAAATCAACTGCGCCTGTTTCTTCATACAGCTCACGCTTTGCGGTTTCTTCGATTTTTTCACCCTTTTCCCTGTGTCCGCCCGGTATTTCCAGGGTGTTTCTTTGTTTGTGCTTACAAAATACGAGTTTTCCTTTATACTGTGAAATGATTACTGCAAATTTCAACAGCGAATCGTCAATTGCATTATAGAATTTAACTTCCATTTTGCCTCCTATGCTGTTTTTTAGTACCGTCAAGTATATCATACATATTGCCTTATGTCAAATTACAAGCCCGCCGCATATTCTAAAACAAGAATATCTTGAGGTGATGCTATGAATGTTTCGGATAAAGCGGTAAAGCTGGTTATAGCGGGAAACCCCAATGTGGGGAAAAGCACTGTTTTCAATGAGCTTACGGGAATGAAGCAGCACACGGGGAACTGGGCAGGGAAAACCGTTGACCTTGCGGCAGGAAGCTATGAGCATAACGGCAGAAAATACGAAATCGTCGATGTGCCGGGTACATATTCCCTTATGTCCCATTCAAGGGAAGAAGAGGTTGCGAGGGATTATATCTGCTTCGGCGGCTGCGACTGCGTAATTGTGGTGTGTGACGCTACCTGCCTTGAGCGAAATCTCAACCTTGTTTTGCAGGTGCTTGAAATAACGGGCAGGGCGGTGGTTGCCGTTAACCTTATTGACGAGGCGAAAAAGCACGGTGTTCGTATTGACTTTGAGGAGCTGGAAAAAGAGCTTGGAGTACCTGTTGTACCGATGGCGGCAAGAAGCGGTATAGGCTTTGAGGAGCTGAAAAACGCTGTGGAAAGGGTTATAGAAGTGCCGCCCCAAAATCCTCTCAAAATAAGCTGCATTTCCGCAATTGAGGAGGAAATCGGCATTATTTCGGATTTGATAACGCCAAAGGTAAGCCGCTGCCTTAATTCACGCTGGGTGGCATCAAAGCTGCTGGAGGGCAACCAAAGGCTTATTGCCTCGATTTCGGACTGCTGCGACTGTGACCTTTCGGAGTGGAGCCTGCTTAATTCCGCTTTGGAAAGCGCAAGGAATCGTCTTGCCGAAAAGGGCATTGACGAAAACCGCTATGTTGATAATCTTGTATCCTCAATTGTGATTACCGCAGAGGGAATATGCGCCGACTGCGTTTTCCTTGATGAAAAGGGCTACAATAAGCGTGACCGACGTATTGACAGGTGGCTTACGGATAAGCGGACGGGAATACCCATAATGATTGTGTTTCTTATGGTGATATTCTGGATAACCATAAGCGGCGCAAACTATCCCTCACAGCTTTTGTCCGACTTTTTCGCATGGGGCGGAGAAAGACTGAGAGCCTTGATGGAGGGAGCTCCCGACTGGCTTACAGGCTGCCTCCTTGACGGGGTTTACCGTGTGCTGACGTGGGTGGTTTCTGTAATGCTGCCGCCAATGGCAATTTTTTTTCCGCTGTTCACCTTGCTTGAAGACTTAGGCTATCTTCCCAGAGTGGCGTTTAATCTTGATAAATTTTTCAAAAAGGCGAACACCTGCGGCAAACAGGCATTAAGTATGTGTATGAGCTTCGGCTGCAACGCCTGCGGAATTACGGGTACAAGAATAATCGACAGCCCAAGAGAGCGGCTGATCGCCATAATTACCAACAACTTTATTCCTTGCAACGGCCGTTTCCCAATGCTTATATCACTTGCCACAATTTTCTTTGCAGGAGCGGCAATGGGCTTTGCGCAGACTGCAATCTCCACCTTAATAATCACCGCCGTAATTATTCTTGGCGTAGTTACAACCTTTTTTATTTCGGGACTTCTTTCAAAAACGATTCTGAAAGGCATACCCTCCTCATTTACCCTTGAATTGCCCCCTTACAGACGGCCTCAGTTTCTGAAGGTGCTTGCAAGGTCGGTGCTTGACAGAACCTTGTTTGTGCTTGGCAGGGCGGTGGTGGTAGCTGCTCCTGCAGGGCTTGTAATATGGCTTATGGCGAATATTACTGTTGACGGCGCAAGCCTGCTCCAATATTGCTCGGATTTTCTCGACCCCTTTGCAAGACTTATGGGTCTTGACGGAGTAATTCTTCTTGCCTTTATACTGGGCTTTCCTGCCAATGAAATTGTAATTCCCATTGTAATAATGTGCTATATGTCAAGCGGAACGCTGGTTGAATTTGACAGTATATGGGAGCTTAAGGAGCTGCTTGCAGCCAATGGCTGGACCTGGGTAACGGCAGTTTCAACTATGCTGTTTTCGCTTATGCATTTCCCGTGTTCCACCACCTGTATGACTATTTACAAGGAAACGAAAAGCCTTAAATGGACCCTTGTTTCGTTCCTTGTGCCAACAGTAACGGGAATTATTGCGTGTATGATTTTCTCGCTTGTTGCAAATCTGTTTGTGTGACCATAATGGGGTAAGCCGCATATTATATAGGTATCTGGAAAGGAGCTATTATGAAAAAGTGGGTTGTTGTTTCATTATCCGTTACGGGAGCACTTGCTGTTGCGGCAGGGATAATAGTCGGAGTTTTCAAAAAGAAAAGGGAAGAATGAAGTACATAAAAAGAAAACCGCCGCATAACACGGCGGTTTTCCCATGAGAAAAACAACAAAACGGAGAAAAATCAACCTTTGCTTGGTTCAAGAACTGCGTAATTTCCGTCGTCACGCTTGTAAACAACGTTTACGTCCCCTGTTTCAGCATTCTTGAACATAAAGAAGGTGTGTCCTACAAGGTTCATCTGGAGAATAGCCTCGTCAATGCTCATCGGACGGAGATTGAACTGCTTGTGCTTAACAACGTCGAACACCTTTTCCTCGGGAACATCGTCTGCGATTTCCTCAAAGGCGTTGTCACGGAGTGATTTTGCAAGCTTGGTCTTGTTCTTGCGGATCTGGCGGATAATCTTGTCAATGCAGGCGTCAAGGGCGTCGTTCTTGTCGGCGGCGGACTGCTCGGCTCTGTAAATAAAGTTGTTATATTTAACGGTTACTTCAAGAATAATTTTCTCCTTCACCGTTGACATTGTGATTTTTGCATCAGCCTCGTCACCGAAGAAACGGTCAAGCTTGGAGCTTAATCTTTTTTCAGCATAGTCTGTGAAAGACTGGTTTACGTTCATTTTCTTGGCTGTGATCTGCATTTTCATACTGGATTCCTCCTACTTTACAGAGCGTTTACTGCTCTGTTATTTTGTGATTTCATTATAGCACATTTGGCTGTAATATACAAGTACTTTAAACAAATTTCACACAATTTTAACAAAGATGTCAACAAAAAATCTATAATTATAACAAAAAGCCGTCCTGCCTTAACATAACGGCTTTGTTCACTTTTTACTGATTAGTCAACGATAAACTGTGCAAGGTCCTTCTTTAATGCGTCAGCGTCATCTGTGTGAGCCTTTAAAACAATGTCCTTGGAAAGGTCAATGCTGAAAATACCCATAATGGACTTAGCGTCGATTGCATATCTGCCTGAAATCAAATCAATGTC
>CAMDZU010000089.1 GCA_945910715.1 uncultured Clostridia bacterium | reverse complement strand
CAGGCACAACGGACGGCGCAGGCTATTGCTTTGTGGGAACGGCAAAGCGTGGCGAAATGGAGCTTATTGCAGTAATATTAGGGGCTGAAAGCGACAGCGCACGGTTTGAGCAGGCAGAAGCGCTGCTTGATTACGGCTTTACGGGCTTTGAGGTCTTTACGCCCCAATTTGATTCGGAAAGGCTTGCTCCCATTGAGGTAACAAAGGGCACGGAAAAGACGGCAGCGGTTGGAATCGACCGAGCAGGCAGCTGCATTATCCCAAAAGGCTCGTCCTCAAAGGTGAAATACAATTATGCAATAAGCAAAACTGCGGAGGCTGAAATAAAGCAGGGACAGAAGCTGGGGAAAATTCAGGCGGTGCTTGACGAGCAGGTGATTTTTGAAACGGATGTGGTGGCAATAGACGAGGTACAGCGGATGACCTTTCTGAAAAGTCTTGAATTGATATTTGACGGGCTTTTTACTTTGTAAATCTTGTTATTTAGTTGTAAGTTATTACAAAATTGCGATAAAATTTTTGTAATATGTGACTAAAAGTGAGGTTAAAATATAAAATATCTTGCAAAAAGGGGTAAATTCAGCTATAATGTATTTATATAAAAAGAATATTAAGTAGATAATAGAATTATAAAAGGAGAATTGTTATGGCTTTAAAGGTTAACGACAAATATCTTAAGGGCTTTGTCGGAGCAGACGAGCTTAAGGGAATGGAGCCTCTTGTAAAGGCGGCTCACGAAACTCTTACATCAAAGAGCGGTCTTGGAAACGACTTCCTCGGCTGGGTAACTCTGCCTACTGACTACGACAAGGACGAATTTGCAAGAATAAAGGCTGCTGCGGAGAAAATCAAGAAGGACAGCGAGGTATTGCTGGTTATCGGTATCGGCGGCTCGTATCTTGGCGCAAGAGCAGCAATCGAGGCAATCAAGGGCTCTCTTTACAACAACGTAAAGAAGGATACACCCGACATTTACTTTATCGGTAACTCAATCAGCCCCACATACCTCAATCAGGTTGTTTCCCTTGTTGAGGGCAAGGACTTTTCCGTAAACATTATCTCAAAGTCGGGCACAACAACAGAGCCTGCCCTTGCTTTCAGAGTATTCAGGGATATGCTTGAGGAAAAGTACGGCGCAGAGGGCGCAAAGAGCAGAATTTACGCTACAACAGACAAGGCGAGAGGCACTCTCAAGGAGCTTTCCGACGAAAAGGGCTATGAAACCTTCGTTATTCCCGACGATGTCGGAGGACGCTTCTCCGTTCTTACAGCTGTAGGTCTGCTCCCGATCGCTTGTGCAGGCTGCGACATTGACGCTCTTATGAACGGCGCAAAGGCTGCTCAGGATGAGCTTGTTTCACCCGAAATCGACAAGAACGACTGCTACAAGTATGCAGCACTCAGAAATATTCTCAACCGCAAGGGCAGATCGGCGGAAATGCTGGTTGCTTACGAGCCTTCCTTTGCAATGATGAACGAATGGTTCAAGCAACTGTTCGGCGAAAGCGAGGGCAAGGACGGCAAGGGCTTATATCCCACCTCGGCCGTTTTCTCCACCGACCTCCACTCTCTCGGTCAGTTCATTCAGGACGGCACAAAGATGCTGTTTGAAACGGTTGTTCACTTCGGCAAGGCGCAGCAGGATTTCTTCCTCAAGGACGACCCCACCAACGGCGACGGTCTGAACTTCCTTTCAAACCAGAATATGTCCGTTGTAAACGACAAGGCATATCAGGGCACAGTTATCGCTCATACAGAGGGCGGCGTTCCCAACATTGTTCTTGAAGTGCCTGAGCTTAACGAATACGAGCTTGGCTATATGATCTACTTCTTCGAAAAGGCTTGTGCAATTTCGGGCTATCTGCTGGGCGTAAACCCATTCAACCAGCCCGGCGTTGAAAGCTACAAGAAGAATATGTTCGCTCTCCTCGGAAAGCCCGGCTATGAGGACGCAAAGGCAGCTCTTGAGGCAAAGCTCAGCTGATAAGCCGCCGGCAGACAGGGCGCAGGATAATTCCCTCCGCCCGACTACATAAAAACAGGGTAATAATACGGCAGGCGCCGTTTTACAAATATAAAACTCGGAGGACACTACAATGATTAAATTAATCCCAGGAAAAAAAGGTACAGGCAAAACCAAGCTCTTAATCGATGCAATCCATGAAGCGGAAAAGAAAAGCAAGGGCAACGTTGTTGCTATCCAGCTGGGTTCTTCATTAAACATTGATATTTACCACAAGATTCGTCTTATCAACATTGAGGACGCAAAGGTTGCAAGCTATGACGATATGTTCGGCTTTATCGCAGGCATTATGAATTCCGACTATGACTGCACAGATATTTTCGTTGACGGTATCTTAAGAATCGTAGGAAGAGATTACGATCAGCTTGGCAAAATGTTTGACAGAATTGCACAGATTTCCGACAACGTTAATATTACATTCACAATTTCAGCAGAGGTTGCAGACTTGCCCGAGTCTATCAAGAAGTATCTGTAAAAAATATTTTTGAAATACTATTGACAAACGCAGGGTTATATGATATAATCTTAAACGTGCCAATTTTCAATTATGTATAGCTATGCATGGTTGAAGTCATAAAGATTTCAAAATTCAGAGGGAGGTGCGAATAATGGCAGTTCCAAAGAGAAAAGTATCAAAAGCAAGACGTGATAAAAGACGTTCACAGGTATGGAAGTTATCTGCACCTGCATTTTCACGCTGCACAAACTGCGGCGAGCTGAAGGCTCCACACTGCGTATGCGGCAACTGTGGTTATTACAAGGGTAAGGAAGTTATCGCTCAGAAGGAAGCTTAATCGCTCTTTAGGATAATTTCAAAGCAGAATGAAAGGGCTTGACTTTTTAGTCAGGCCCTCATTTGTTATAGGGTGACTAAAAATGGAAACTTTTAAAAAGGTAATAAAAAGCAAGACCGTATCCGAGGCCATAAACAATATTCCCCCAAACTTTTACAGCCTTGCCGCAATGATAATCGGGCTTATAAGCTGCAGCGTACCGGCCTTGCTCTTTATAACGGGCTGGTTTGACGAAAACGCCTACATAGGGATTTTTGCCTGCAAGCTTATTTATATCGGCGCTTTGCTGACAATATTGCTTGGTGCATTGCATTTTGCCGATTATTTCGTAAAGCATAAGGGAGAGGGCGCAAAGGCATTTTTCTCACGGCATTACCTTGTGCTGATTGCTTTTGCAATGGCAGTATGGTCGGTTATTGCCACAGGCGTAAACGGCTTCAGCGAAAGTACCGTAATGGGCAAGGACATACAGCAGGAAGGAATTATAATGTACGTCAGCTACGCTCTGTTGTTTTGCTGCGCATTGATGATAAAGGAAAGCAAGCACAGAAAATATGTATTAAGCTGGATCGTTATTCAGTCTGTGGTTGTAATGATATTCTTCTTTATTCAGGAAAAATTCGGTGTTTCTATGCTGAATTTTGCTCAATGCGGAAACAACTGGCGCTCGGCGGTTTTCCCTCAGTTCAACCATTACGGTTACTTTCTTGTTATAACCACCCTTATTCTTTCGGGAATGTTCCTTGCTGAAAAGCGGTTTGCTCTTAAGCTTGCGGAAGCGTCGGGTGTTGCACTCTTATCATGGGCGCTTATCTGGAACACCACTTTCGGCTCTTTCCTTGCACTGATTATGGGCTTTGTAATGCTTGTGCTGGTATTCTCCCTCTGCAAAGGCAGATTTGATACTGCGTCCCTTATTCCCTTGGCAATATTTGCGGTGGTGCTTATTGCAATGGCGCTTCTGGGGCAAACCGAGGTTCTGGGCGATTTGTCACAGCTTGGCAAGGATGTGGGCAATATTGCGGCAGGCAGCGAGGACGCAATAAACGCAGGTACAAACAGATGGGGTCTGTGGGTTTCCACTGTGGAATGTATTGCGGAAAAGCCGATTTTCGGCTGGGGACCTAACGGAACGGCAGACATTATTTTTGAAGCGGCAGGCTCTACAAGAGCACACAACGAGTTTTTGCAGTTCGCCTCTTTCTTCGGAGTACCGTGGCTTGTGTTCTATCTTGTGCTGATTTTTGCGGTATTCCTGAGAGGACTTAAGTACCGCAAGGAATTGTCTGCGGAAGAAAAGACTGCACTTGTGGCGGCCTTCGGCTACCTTGTTTCCTCGTTTACGGGAGTTTCCCTTTACAGCACTGCGCCTTTCTTCTACATATTACTTGGATTAGGAGTTCATCATGTCTGTGAAAATAATCGGAGTGACGCCTTGCTCACCGGCAGCGAAAGCAGGGATTAAGGCAGGGGACACCCTTGTTTCAATAAACGGAAATGCCATTTCCGACGTGCTTGACTATCAGTTTTATGCAACCGACTCAAAGCTTGCAATACAGCTTGAGGACAGGAAGGTTAAAATAAAAAAGGACGAGTACGACGACCTTGGGCTGGAGTTTGAAACCTACCTCATGGACAAAAAGCGGTCCTGCAGAAACAAATGCGTTTTCTGCTTTATCGATCAGCTTCCGAAGGGAATGAGGGAAACGCTGTATTTCAAGGACGACGACGACCGATTAAGCTTTCTCCAGGGCAATTATATCACAATGACCAACTTGACACAGGAAGAGGTTAATCGTATAATTAAAATGAAGCTTAAGGTTAACATTTCGGTGCATACCACCAACCCTGAGCTTCGGAACAAAATGACGGGCAACCGCTTTGCAGGGGACTGCCTTAAATACCTCTATCAGCTTGCGGAGGCAGGCAACGAGCTTAATTGCCAGCTTGTGCTTTGTCCCGGCTGGAACGACGGGGAGGAGCTTAAAAAGACCCTTTCCGACCTTACGGCGCTGTATCCTGCCGTAGAAAGCATTGCCTGCGTTCCTATCGGCGAAACAAAATACCGTGAGGGACTTGCGGATATTCCCCTTTACAATCAGGAAACTGCAGGACAGGTAATTGATATAATCGAGGAATTCGGGGATAGAATGGAAAAGGAGCACGGAAATCGTGTGGTTTATCCTGCTGACGAGTTTTTCCTTATCGCACAGCGTGAAATGCCTGATTATGAGTATTACGGCGATTTTGACCAGTACGAAAACGGCGTTGGAATGTGGAAAAGTCTTGAGCACGAGTTTATGGAGGGGCTTGCGGACAAAAAGGAGTATAATGAGATTCATAACCTTGTTGTAAACCGCTCCATAGCGACGGGAAAGCTGGCGGCGCCCCTGCTTCAGAAGCTTGCAGACAGCTTAAAGGCGGATTTCCCCAATGTTCATATCAACGTTTTCTCCATACGAAACGACTTTTTCGGTGAAACAATAACCGTTGCGGGTCTTGTAACAGGGCAGGATATAATAAAACAGCTTGTTCCTGTTAAAGACAAAATAGGAACAGAGCTGATTATCCCAAACACAATGTTAAGGGCAAATTCCGACGTTTTTCTTGACGATACAACGGTAGGGGACGTGGAAAAGGCGCTTGGAGTGAGAGTTACGCCCATTGTTGTTGACGGCTATGAGCTTCTTGATAATATGACAAGATGTTGATTATGCATAAGACTATACACACAGTAAATTGATTTACAGCTTATTGCATAACAATATGTTAATATAAACTAAAAATATACGGAGTGTAAAAATGAGATTAGTTGCCATTGTGGGCAGACCTAACGTAGGAAAGTCCACGCTTTTCAATAAGCTTGTGGGCAAGCGTATGTCCATTGTGGACGATACCCCCGGCGTAACCCGTGACAGAATTTACGGCAGGGCGGAATGGCTTGACAGAAGCTTTATGCTTGTGGATACGGGCGGTATTGAGCCTGACTCAAAGGACGTTATCCTTTCGCAGATGAGAACACAGGCTCAGCTTGCCATTGACAGCGCAGACGTTATAGTTTTCGTCTGCGACATTAAAACAGGCGTTACCGCCAGCGACCACGAGGTTGCTTCAATGCTGCTCAAAAGCGGAAAGCCTATTGTGCTTTGCGTAAACAAATGCGACAACGTAGGGGACGTTCCTCCCGACATTTACGAATTCTACAATCTTGGTCTTGGCGACCCCATTGCCGTTTCCTCCGTTCACGGTCACGGCACGGGGGATTTGCTGGACGAGGTGTTCAGGTTT
>CAMDZU010000088.1 GCA_945910715.1 uncultured Clostridia bacterium | reverse complement strand
AGAAATTGTAAAATGAAAAATTTCAGATATGTTCCCATAACCATTGATACCCGTATGAGCGTTGAGCGGCTTACGGAGGAATTTGACAAGCGGATTGATGAGCAGAAGTATTTCCAGTTTCATAAGCTGAAGGGCTCTCCCGTAACTCTTTTCCGCCGTGAGGGCGACACGGTGAAAATAACAAAGTACAAGTCCTACAAAAAGGATTTTGCAGGCCCCGTTTTTGTGGGGCGCATAAGAAAAGGTCTTGAATACGCCACCCTTGACGGCCAACTTCAGAAAACCATGGGCTACAAGGTGCTTTCGGCAATTATTCTTGGCAGCTTTATTATCGATATGATTATCGCCTCGTATTTTCTGATTTTCACCCCGGGAGTTACCTTTTTAGACCAGCTGCCGATACTTATGTGCACTCTTGCAATACGGATTTTCATTGTGCTTATGCTGTTCCGCTTTGAGCCTGACGAAATACAGGAATTCAACAACCTGTTGCAGGAAATCTGCACCGCCGACCGACAAAAGACTCTTTACAGACCCGAAAATCCCGACGAGCAAAGCCGGAATAACGAAACTACAACAGACGAGGACGAAAACAATGAGAGAGATTGATGTAAACGAGATAAAAGCCGCCGTTGCACAGCTTTGCGAAAAAGCAAACCTGTTTCTGCCCTGCGGAATGAGGGAGAAAATCGAAAGCGCCCTTCCCATGGAGGAAAGCCCCCTTTGCAGGGACGTACTGGCGGATATTGTCCGCAACATTGACGCCGCAAAGGAGCTTAATGTGCCTATCTGTCAGGACACGGGAATGGCTGTTATTTTCCTTGAAATAGGGCAGGACGTACACTTTACGGGCGGCAGTCTTGAAGAAGCAATCAACAGCGGCGTTGCGGAGGGCTATGTAAACGGCAAGCTTAGATTATCAATAGTCGGCGACCCGCTAAGACGTGTCAATACCAATAACAACACTCCTGCCGTAATCCACACAAGAATTGTTGACGGCGACAAGGTGCATATTATGGTTGCCCCAAAGGGCTTCGGCAGCGAAAATATGAGCAAGATGAAAATGTTCACCCCATCTTCAACAGCGGAGGACGTGGTTGACTTTGTAACCGAGGTAGTTTCCGTTGCAGGCAGCAATCCCTGTCCCCCTATTGTTGTGGGCGTTGGCATCGGCGGCGATTTTGAATATGCCGCTTACCTTTCCAAAAAGGCTCTTTGCAGAGATTTAGCGCAGCGCAATCCTGATCCATTTTATGCAGACCTTGAGCAGAAATGCCTTGACCGAATAAATGCCCTCGGAATAGGCTCACAGGGCTTCGGCGGCACTGTTACCGCCCTTTATGTGAACATAGAGCAGTACCCCACACATATTGCGGGACTTCCCGTGGCGGTAAATATCGGCTGCCACGTTACAAGGCACGCTGAAATTACCATTTAATTTCAAAAAACGAAACCTTTTGCGCCTTTGCATAGTGTTATGTTCAGAGGCGCAAAAAAATTGCGAAAAAGAGAGGGAATATGGAAGCAACAGGTATGTCGCTCAACACCCGGGAAAGTTTCAACGAGGTACTTGCATTTTATTCCGATATGGTTTACCGCCTTGCCTTTTCAAGAGTAGGAAATTCCTTTGACGCACACGACGTTCTGCAAGAGGTTTTCCTGCGTTACATAAGGGCGGATAAAACTTACACCGACGAGGAACACCGAAAAGCGTGGCTTATTACGGTAACAATCAACTGTACAAAGTCGCTGCTTATGTCGTCGTGGAAGAAGCACATTTCAGACGAGGAGCTTGACGAGAACAAGGGCGATTATGATAAGTCGATACGACAAATTGAAATGAACAGCACCGTCTATAAGGCGGTAATGGAGCTGTCCCCGAAATACAGGACGGTAATTCACCTGTTCTATTACGAGGATATGCCCATAAACAAAATAAGCAGCGTGACAGGTCTTAGCGAAAATACGGTTAAGACTCAGCTTGCCCGTGCCCGAAAATTGCTGAAAGAAAAGCTGGAAGGAGTTGATTTTGATGACATTTAAAGACGAATACAGAAAAGATAATCAAAATTTATCTCCCGACCCCGATTTTCTCAAGGCACTTGCCGAAAAAATGCAGGCGGAAATAAACAATCCCACCCGGAATGAACAGCACATAAAAATTGCAAAAACCAACTGGTTTGTAAAATACGGCGCTGTTGCCGCAGGAGCAATACTTGTTATCGGCGCCGCAATAGCAATCCCATTTGCGGCAGGAAATATTCTTGAAACAGCCACCTCCACCGCCGAAAACGGATTGGACGGAATAAGCATTGCCGAAGAAAGCATTGACTTCAATGGCGATGCCGCAGGAGGCTCGATTGTTGCCGAAACAACAGCAGGCGGTTTTTCCACCGCTGATTTTGCGGAGAAAAACGAAGAATTCGACTATGAAGCTGCACTTGATGAAGAGCTTGACGAAACTTTGGAAAGCGCTTCCGCAGATTCGGAAACAGATTATGAAAACCAATCTGCCGACATGGAGCCTGATGAGGGCGCTTTGACAACCGAAATTACCAATGCCGTTACCACCACGGAAATCAATGAAATTGCCGACAGCGTGGAAGCCGATTCAGCCGATGACGATCCATCCTACGATGAGGATGAAGATGTTGTGGTTGAAGATAATGACGACGAGGACGAATACTTTGATGATGCGGACGACTGCGCTCCCGAAGATTCAGACAATGACGCAGACTTAGACGAAGATACAGGGGATAACGAAGAAATATTTCTGCCCGAATTTGCAGTTCCTATGTCAGATTGGAAAACCTTTAACGACCTGCTTGTTAACCCAGACCTGCTTAACTCAGCCGCAGAGCCGTGGATTTATGTGGGCAGCTACGATATTTCGGAGGATTGCCCATATACAAGCGAAAACGTGCTTTCAGCCCGTTTAATGGCTGTTCTGGAGGAAAACGGTAATGCTAAGGTAACGGCTGCTCCGACTGTTGAATTGAAGGGAGCTGCAAGCTTCGAGGTGCTTACCGATTACGGAATTATCCGCATTTTCAAAAACGGCATAATCAGATTTTCCACCTATTATAACAGCAACGTTTATTTCGAGGCTGTAACCGATATTTACGGCACAATCAGCGAGGAATTTTTCATAGGCGAAAAGCTCAATCAGGTGAAATCCTATGCCGAATATCTGAGCATTGTGGAAAATTTCTGCAAGCAGAATTTCTCTGAAAATTCTGCAATGATTATGACCCAATATTTTATTTATGCAGACGATTCCGAGGAATCAACCGAGCCTGAGGAAATTGAAAGCCAAAAGCTGTTTAACGCACTGAAAAAGCTGAGCAATTCCGCCGTGATGATTGAGGATTACAGCATTTCGGCAGACGAATTCAGCTATGTGAATGTCTGCTTTGATACATGGGATTTTACCGTTTACAGCACGGGAATTGCGGTTTTCAACGTGAATTACGGCGGATACATTCCCTTTGAATTTGACCCTTCGGCTTACGCTGAATTTACTGCGGCGCTGAAATAATGAAAACACTCTGAGCATTGATTTGCTCAGAGTGTTTTTTTGTTGACTAAAATAAATAATTGTGCTAAAATTATTCAATAGTGAAACCGAAATGAGGATAAAAAAATGAAAATCGTTATTACAGACAGCGCAACCGTAACCAAAGGCGACATCAGCTTTTCAAGCCTTGCAAAATACGGCACTGTTATCCGCTACGACCTTACTCCCCCCGAAAAGCTGGACGAGCGAATCAGAGGCGCCGAAATGATAATCTGCAACAAAACGGTCATAACCGCCGAAACAATGGCGGCTTGCCCTACCTTGAAATATATCGGGCTTTTTGCCACGGGCTACAACAATGTTGACATTGAGTATGCAAAGGCTCACGGGATTGCGGTGTGCAACGCTCCCGCTTACTCAACCGACGGAGTTGCACAGCACACCTTTGCGCTGATTTTAGAGCATTACAACAGGGTTTGCGAATACAACAAAACCGTTGCGGAGGGTGACTGTGTCAAAAGCAAGACCTTTTCCTATTTCCCCTTGCCTATTGGCGAGCTGAAAGACAAGACTATCGGCATTGTTGGCTTTGGCAGCATTGGAAAGCAGGTTGCCAGAATCGCTCTCGCCTTTAATATGAAGGTGCTTGTAAACACAAGAACGCCCTCGGACAACAAGGACGTTGAGTTTGTTTCCTTTGACGAGCTGCTTGAAAAGTCGGATATTATCACCTTCCATTGCCCTCTTACCCCTCAGACAAACAAGCTGATGAACAAAGCCGCCTTTGAAAAGGTAAAGCACAACGCTCTCATAATCAACACCGCAAGAGGAGCTGTTATTGACGAAACAGCGCTCCGTGAAGCCCTTGACAGCGGAAAAATTATGGGCGCAGGAATTGACGTGCTTGAAAGGGAGCCAATGAGCGCAGACTGCAAGCTGCTTGGTGCGCCAAACTGCATTATTACCCCTCACGTTGCATGGGCCGGACTTGAAACAAGAGAACGGCTTATGGGCATTGTGGAGGATAACATCAAAGCCTTCCTTGAGGGCAGAACGCAGAATAACGTGGCGGTTTGATATGGACGATTTGGGACAGATTATTCAGACAGCCATTGTGGTCGTAATTGTCGTTCTGTTTATTGCCTTTGTTATGACAGAATTATTTTACAAGGGTCGGAAACGTACAATTCACGTTGTTAAAAAAGAATTACCAAACACAGCGGATTAAATTCAATGCGCTCAAAAACCATATTCGTTAAAAATTACAGTGTTGACTGCTGCTATGATGGCTCAGACAAAATCCACACTTTAGGCTGTTCCTTTCTGCAATATGATGAGCTTAAACCGAACAAAGACTACACAGTTATTATCAAACTGAACAGTATAATTAAAATCTGCAAATAAAAAAGACGGGACAAAATCCCGTCTTTCTTATTTTTATGGAATTAAACAAGTTCAATAATTGCCATTTCAGCAGCGTCGCCGCGGCGTGGTCCGATCTTGATAATTCTTGTGTAGCCGCCGTTCTTGTCAGCGTACTTTGGAGCGATTTCGTCGAACAGCTTCTTGGAAACTGCCTCCTTTGTTACATAGGCATAAACCTGACGCTTTGAATGAAGGTCTGTGTTCTTGCCAAGTGTAATCATCTTTTCAGCCTCGCTGCGAACTTCCTTAGCTCTTGTAACTGTGGTTTCAATCTTGCCGTTTTCAAGTAAGAATGTTACCATAGCTCTCAGCATAGCCTTTCTATGGTCGCTGGTTCTACCCAGTTTTCTCATTGCCATTGTGGTTTCTCCTTTCTGACAATATAATAATTATATGTCAATTAGTTTTCATCTCCGGCTGCAAGGTCAAATCCGAGAGAAATGAGCTTTGCTCTTACTTCCTCGAATGACTTCTTACCAAGGTTGCGTACTTTCATCATATCGTCCTGGGACTTGTTGATAAGGTCGTCAACGGTGTTGATTCCTGCACGCTTTAAGCAGTTGAAGGAACGTACCGACAGGTCAAGGTCTTCGATTGTCATTTCAAGAATCTTGTCCTTGCTCTTGTCGTCCTTTTCAGCCATAAGCTCAGGCTGAGTTGACTCGTCTGACAGGTCAACGAACAGTGCAAGGTGCTCGCTTAAAATCTTTGCAGCGTAGGAAACAGCTTCCTTAGCGGAAATTGTTCCGTCTGTCCAGACCTCGATTGTAAGCTTGTCGTAGTCTGTTCTCTGACCTACACGAGTGTTTTCAACTGTGTAATTTACCTTTAAAACAGGTGTGTAAATGCTGTCAACAGCAATAACGCCGATTACAGGCTGGAGCATCTGCTTGTTCTTCTCAGCAGAAACATAGCCTCTGCCTCTGTCGAAGGTAAGCTCCATATAGAGCTTTGCTCCTGCGCTTAATGTGGCGATATGCATACCGGGGTCAAGAATTTCGATTTCGCTGTCGGTCTTGATGTCGCCGGCTGTGACTTCACATTCACCTTCCGCTTCAATATAAACTGTCTTGGGGCTTTCACCGTACATTTTTGCGATTAAACCCTTAACATTCAGGATAATTTCAGTTACATCTTCCTTAACGCCGGGGATTGTTGAAAATT
>CAMDZU010000087.1 GCA_945910715.1 uncultured Clostridia bacterium | reverse complement strand
TCCCGAAGGGCCGCCGGTCTTTCCGAGGACAGCAGGTTGCTTGAGGAGCTTGCTCAAAAGGCGAAAAAAGACGCTTTCGAAAACGGGAAGTACCGTCTTGACAAGCTTAATTCCCTTGAAAAGCCAATACTTCACAGGGTAATCCTGTCGGTTTTTGAGGATTATAATATCGAGCCAAGCAATTTAAGAGTAAGTATGGCGGCTGAAATTATAAAAAACGGACATGGAAAAGTCAATCTGTCCAAAAACAAATTTGCCGTTGTTAAGAGGAATTTCTTCTTCTGTGAAGAAATTTTTCAAAATTATCGCAGAAATAACACATAATATTCTAAAAAAATACCCATATTCAATTGATTTTCGGTTGAGTTTATGCTATAATAATAATATCTGTTTAATTATAATAAATAAAGGAACGGAAAAATGAACAATTCAATAGAGCGAATTTTATTTACAGAAGAAGATTTAAAGGCTGCCTGCAAAAAAATGGGGCAGCAGATTACCGAGGACTATAGAGGCAAAAAGCCCCTTCTGGTAGGTATTCTGAAAGGCTCAATCACCTTTATGGCTGATTTGATGAGAGAAATCGACCTTGACTGTGAAATTGATTTTATGGTTGCTCAGTCATACGGCGACTCGGCTGTTTCATCGGGTGTTGTGCAGATAAAGAAAGACCTTGAAACGGATATTAAGGGCAGAGATGTTATTATTATAGAGGATATTCTTGATTCCGCCCGTACATTATATAATGTCAAGGCAACCCTTATGGAAAGACAGCCTGCATCAATCAGAATTGCAACCCTACTTGACAAAAAGGTGGAGCGTGCGGTTGACCTTAAATCCGACTACAAGTGCTTTGATATTGAAAACGAGTTCGTTGTTGGATACGGTCTTGACTATGCACAACAGTACCGCTGTCTGCCTTACATAGGCATTTTAAAAAGAGAGGTTTATGAAAAATAAAATATATCAGTGTGTAATGTGACAACAGAAAGGTGGTTTAAATGAAGAATAAAAAAGTAAAAGACGCCATAATTTATGTGGCAATTATCGCTGTGCTTGTTATCGGATTTTTCTCGGTAATGAATATGATGGGCTCATTGAGCGCAACTGTTACCAGAACAAATTACTCCGATGTAATGGTTGAGTTCGACAACTACAACGTTTCCGAATTCTCTCTTGATTTAGGCTCGGGCTCGCTTTTGTACAAGGTGAAGGGCTCGGAGGAAATACACAAATACACCGTGCCTAACGTCAACGTATTTCTCAACGACATTATCGACTACAGAAAAAACTATAACGAGAAAAACCCCGACGCAGAGCTGATTGAGGACTACCTGCCCATTTCGGACAACACCTTCCTCACAAGCTTCCTGCCCTATATTATACTGATTGCACTGATGATCGGCTTCACTTTCGTAATTATGCGCCAGACAACAGGCGGCGGAAAGATGAACCAATTCAGCAGAGCAAACACAAAAAATCAGCCCTCAAACGGCAAGCGTGTTCTGTTTTCCGACGTTGCAGGCGCAGACGAGGAAAAGCAGGAGCTTGCAGAGGTTGTTGACTTCCTCAAAAACCCCAAAAAGTACGAGGAGCTTGGCGCACGAGTTCCCAGAGGCGTACTCCTTGTAGGCCCTCCGGGTACAGGTAAAACTCTCCTTGCAAAGGCCGTTGCAGGCGAAGCAGGCGTTCCCTTCTTCTCTATCAGCGGCTCGGACTTCGTTGAAATGTTCGTCGGCGTAGGCGCATCCCGCGTCCGTGATTTGTTCGATCAGGCAAAAAAGCACACTCCCTCTATTATCTTCATTGATGAAATCGACGCAGTAGGCCGTCAGAGAGGCGCAGGTCTGGGCGGCGGTCACGACGAACGTGAACAGACTCTTAACCAGCTGCTTGTTGAAATGGACGGCTTTACCGAAAAGGAAAACATTATCGTTATTGCGGCTACCAACAGACGTGATATTCTCGACCCCGCCCTGCTCCGTCCGGGACGTTTCGACAGGCAGATTGTTGTAAATTACCCCGACGTAAAGGGACGCGAGGAGATACTCAAGGTTCATACAAGAAACAAGCGGCTTGCTCCCGACGTAAACCTTGCCACTATTGCCAAGACAACAGCAGGCTTTACAGGTGCAGACCTTGAAAACCTTGTAAACGAGGCAGCTCTCCTTGCGGCAAGAGTAAACAGAAAAGCCATTATCGAAAAGGATATTGAGGAAGCTACAATCAAGGTTGTGGCAGGCCCCGAAAAGAAGTCAAAGGTTGTTACCGAGCAGGAAAAGAAGCTCACCGCATACCACGAAGCAGGTCACGCAGTCTGCACCTACTACTGCAAAACTCAGGATAAGGTACATCAGGTTTCAATTATCCCAAGAGGTATGGCAGGCGGCTATACAATGTCCCTCCCCGAGCACGACAGAAGCTACCGCAGCAAGACCCAGATGGAAGAGGAAATAATTGTTCTACTTGGCGGACGTGTTGCCGAAAAGCTTATTCTTGATGATATTTCAACAGGCGCTTCCAACGATATTGAGCGTGCCACAAATATTGCGAGGGATATGGTTACACGCTACGGCTTCTCCGAAAAGCTGGGACCAATGGTTTACGGCCACGACAATTCGGAAGTATTCCTTGGCCGTGATTATTCCCAGGGCAGAAACTACTCCGAAAATGTTGCTGCAGAAATTGACGCTGAAATGCGTGAGCTTATTGAGCAGGGCTACGAGGGCGCAAAGGATATCCTCAACACCAATATGAGTCAGCTCCACATTGTGGCACAGTATCTTATCAAGCACGAAAAGATTAACGGCCCCGACTTTGAAAAGCTGATGAACGGTCAGTTGAACGATATTGAGGACGCCGACCTTAAATCCGACGCAAAGGACGTACTTGAAGCTCCCGTTTCCTCCGATACGGCGCAGGTTATTGGCGAAAGCGAAAATACAGCAGACCCTTCCGCTGAAAATAACACAAATTCAGACGGAGAAAACATCTGAAATCCCAAATAAATTCAATCCGCTTTTGGCTTCTGCCGAGAGCGGATTTTGCTTTCCGAAAACATTTTCCGACATATAGCCTGTCCGTTACAATTATTCAAACAATGTCTTTTATTTCTTGACAATGCTCCCGATTTATGTTAATATAAAAATATACAAATTTAATCAAAACGTGGAAAGGAATTTTTGATTATGTCAAGACAATGCCCAAATTGCGGAAATTTTCTTCTTGAAAATGAACGCTTCTGCACACGCTGCGGAGCAAACATCAATGACGCAGCTCAGCCTGCTCCGGAACAGCCGGCAGCATACCAGCAGCAGCCAAACAATAACGTTCCCCCTGTTCCTCCCTACACGGCTCCTCAGCCACAGCCACAGCCGCAGTACAACTACAATTATACATACAACCAGCAGGTACCCCAGGAAAAGCCAATGACAACAGGTCAGTGGGTGGGCACAATTATCGTAACAACCTGGTTTGGCATTATCAGCCTTATCATTACTCTTGTATGGGCGTTCAGCGATTCCACCAACACCTCAAAGAAAAACTACTGCCGTGCAGTTCTGATTATCGACCTTATCGGCGTTGGCCTGTGCATTCTTACCTTACTTATCCTTTTTGCAACAGGCTTCAGCATTGCAAATTCAATTGCAAATTCCAGCTATTATTACCAATGATAAATCATACTTACCGCAGAAATACCGTCTTTCGGTTTTCTGCGGTTTTATTTTTTTGCAAAATATGAATTTTTCTGTTTGAAAAAAATCATTTACATTATCGCTTTTTTGTGATATAATATAAAAGTGGGATTTATAAATTAAAAAATCATAGCAATTCCAATAAAACCAAATCGTCAGCAAGGAACAATAAATGAACTTTTCAAAAATGAATATAATCACGGGACATTACGGCTCGGGAAAAACCAATTTTGCCGTAAATCTCGCCCTTGACATTGCAAAATCAGGTCGGCAATGCACAATCGTTGACCTTGATATTGTAAACCCCTATTTCCGCACCGCAGATTTTGCCGATTTATTCGCCAAAAACAACATTACTCTCAAGGTGCCCAAATATGCAAACTCAAACCTTGATATTCCTGCACTTAACTTTGACATAAACAGCATTATTTCCAACAGCGAATATGTTATTCTTGACGTTGGCGGCGACGACGCAGGGGCAACCGCTCTCGGAAGATACGCTCCCGCTATTTCAAAGCTTGACGACGTGCAGATGCTGTACGTTGTAAACCGATTCCGCTACCTTACCCGTCAGCCCGAAGAAGCTCTGGAGCTGATGCGTGACATTGAAGCCGCCGCAGCTCTCAGATGTACAGGCATTGTGAATAATTCAAACCTCGGACTTGCAACTACAATTGAAGACGTGGAAAGCTCGGTTGACTACGCAAAACGTATTGCGGAGCTTGCAGGTCTGCCCCTTGTGTGCAATACGATAAAACGTGACCTTTCGACCCATGGGCTTGAAAATCCCTATGAGGTTGATATATATGTAAAGACTATCTGGAACGATTAGTCTTAGAAAGGAAGTCAGATATGGCAAAAATGAAAGTTGAATTTGACCGCTGTAAAGGCTGCGGACTGTGCGTAACTGCCTGTCCAAAAAAAATCGTGGCAATACAGCAGGATAAGATGAACAAGAACGGCTACTTTACCGCAATGTGCATTGACGACGAAGCCTGCATAGGCTGTGCGTTATGCGCGGTAATGTGTCCCGATTGTGCAATTACAGTTGGAGGTGACAAGAAATAATGGCTGAACGTACACTTATGAAGGGCAACGAGGCATTGGCTGAAGCCGCATTAAGAGCAGGCTGCAAGTGCTTTTTCGGTTACCCTATAACACCTCAGACAGAAATTTCCGCATACCTGTCAAAGAGAATGCCAAAGGTTGGCGGAGTATTTTTGCAGGCTGAATCCGAGGTTGCGGCAATCAATATGGTTTACGGCTGCGCAGGCTCGGGTATCCGCTGCATGACCTCCTCCTCTTCCCCCGGAATTTCCCTTAAATCAGAGGGTATCTCTTATATTGCAGGCGCCGACCTTCCCTGCGTTATTATCGACGTAATGAGAGGCGGTCCCGGTCTTGGCGGTATTCAGCCCTCTCAGGCGGACTACTGGCAGGTAACAAGAGGACTTGGACACGGCGACTATCATTGCCTTGTGCTTGCTCCCGCTTCCGTTCAGGAAATGGCTGATACAGTTACAAAGGCATTCGACCTTGCGGACGAATACAGAATGCCTGCCGTTGTTTTGGCAGACGGTCTGCTGGGACAGATGATGGAGCCTGTTGAATTTGACGACGCTGAAATAAAGATGTCAACCGCCGAAAACAAGCCATGGGCTGCAAACGGACACGGCAACAAGAGAAAGCACAACATAATCAACTCCCTTTACTTACAGGCAAACGAGCTTGAACAGACAGTCGTTGACCGCTTCAAGAGATACGACGACCTTAAAGCAAAGCATACAATGGCTGAAGCTTCAGATTGCGATGACGCTGACATTGTAGTTGTTGCTTACGGCTCAACCGCAAGAATTGCAAAATCCGCCGTTGACGCTGCCCGCAAGAAAGGCATCAAGGCAGGCATGTTCAGACCAATCACACTGTGGCCATTCCCCGAAAAGGAGATTAACGCCGCAGTAAAGAATGCTAAGAAGGTACTCACCGTTGAAATGTCAATGGGTCAGATGATTGAGGACGTAAAGCTTGCAATCAACTGCTCAAAGCCTGTTGAGTTCTTCGGCAGAACAGGCGGCGTTATCCCGTCACCTGCTGAAATCTTAGCAAAAATCGAGGAAATGGAGGGTACAAAGTAATGCCTGAATTTAAAAGACCTCACGCATTCTGCGATGTTCCTTTGCATTATTGCCCCGGCTGTACACACGGTATTGTTCACCGTCTTGTAGCAGAGGTAATTGACGAAATGGGTATCGAGGGCGAAACAATAGGCGTTTGTCCTGTTGGCTGCTCGGTAATGGCTTATGATTATTTCAACTGCGATATGATGGAGGCGTCCCACGGACGTGCCCCTGCCGTTGCAACAGGCGTTAAGCGCGCTAACCCCGACAAGTTCGTTTTTACATATCAGGGCGACGGCGAC
>CAMDZU010000086.1 GCA_945910715.1 uncultured Clostridia bacterium | reverse complement strand
CGTTTTCGCCAAAGGCGAAAACATTAGCCTCTTGAAAAGGCTTGACCTAAACTTTTAATATGACTTTTTCGACAAGCTGAAAGAGCCTCCGCAAACTTGCGGAGGCTCTTTTTATAAAATTATTCAATTCCTTATTTATGCTGCCTTGACTTGTGCGCAAGGATCGTCTTTGTCAGCGCTTTTAGCACCTCGGGTCTTTTCTCCTCTATAAGCCTTCCCAGCCTTTCCCTGCCGTCCTCTCCGTCCATTCTGACGAACATAGGCGGCAACTCCTCCAGCACCCTGTCGGAAATTTCCTTCAGGCACTTGTCGCAGTCGCAGACCTTGAATCTTGCCACCACGTCGCCCAGCTTTTCGTTTACAAGGAAATAGGCGGCATTGACGATACTGCCGTTCAGTCCAAAAAGCTTGTCCTCGTCAAGCTCCTCCGTTTCAAATTCCGACTCCATTTCAAGCACAACGGGGTTTTTGACTACTCTGTGCTTTTTGTCCTCCTCATCGGCGGATTTTTTCGAGGACTTTTTTATATCGGCGTCATCGCTTAAGACAGACCCATGAATAAGATTAAGAACTGCTGCTGTTTTATTGGTTCTGCTCAAGGCGAATCCCCCTTATCTTTTTGCGGTGCGCTTGCTGCTTGTTTTTGATTTTGATGTATTTCTGGGCGCTCTGGGCTTTTCAATGCCAAGCAGCTCGTAGGTAAGATTGTGATACTGCTGCGTGGATTTTGAACGGGGCGCATACTCGACAATGGTTTTTGCGTGAGCAGGCGCTTCCGCAATAATTACGCTGTTGGTTATTTTCTGCTCTAAAATCTTGGTATCCAGCTGCTCCGCAATAATGCCTGCAAGCTCCTCCACCTCTTTTGTGAGAATAAGACGGGGATTGTACTTGTTCAGCAGTATTCCCTTGATTTCAAGGGACTTGTTGTAGTATTTCTTTACCGCAAATATAGTTTCCTTAAGCTGAGCGATACCCTGTAATGACAGAATTTCCGCAATCATGGGAATGATTATCCAGTTTGACGCTGTGTAGGCGTTGATTGTAAGTATGGATAATGCAGGAGGAGTGTCAATGATTATGTAATCATAGTCGCCCTCGATAGTTTTCAGCTGTTCACGGAGAATATACTCTCTGCCAACATTTGACAGCTCCAGCTCACAGCCCGAAAGCAGGATGTTCGCCGGAATAACATCGCAGGTATCCGTATGCTGAACGGTGTCGTAAATATCCACGCTGCCCTTGAATACGTCGTAAACCGTGTAGCAGTCCTCCGAATCAGCTCCTAAGCTGAAGCTCAGGTTTCCCTGTGGGTCAAGGTCCACTGCAAGGACCTTCTTGTTCATTTCTGAAATACAACCGCAAAGGGCGCTGCAGGTAGTTGTTTTACCTACTCCGCCCTTCTGATTGGTTACCGTAATAATAACCGCCATAAAATCTCCTATAAGTCAAATCGGTCAGATGCTGTGTTCGGGAGAGGGCTCAAGGTTGCTTGCGTCCTCGGCGTCGAATACGTGGTAGTTTGCCTTGCCGTTCTTCTTTACGAAGTACATTGCCTCGTCCGCTGCCGCAATAAGAGCGTGGCTGTCCTTACCGTGCTCGGGTGAAAGAGCAATACCGATACTTGCCTTTATATTCAGGTTTGCGTTTGCGCTCTTGGAGAAATAACCGTTGTACAGCTCGTCAATAATATCCATTGCCAGCACGTCAATGTTGTCGATTATCTTTTCGTCGTTTACGCAGAGTACAAACTCGTCGCCGCCGAAGCGTCCCGCAAAGCCGCAGTTCTCAACCTTGGCCTTGATTTTGTCGGAAACGTATCTGATAACCTCGTCGCCAACGGAATGGCCGAAGCGGTCGTTGATGAACTTGAAGTCGTCAACGTCAATAAACAGAACGGCAATTCTGCTGTTTGCACGTCTTGTAAGCTCGCCGGAAAGCTCTCGCTCGAAGGTGCTTCTGTTGTACAGCTGTGAAAGGAAGTCATAGCTTGCACGCTCGGAAAGCTGCATTGTGGTTTTCTTTTCGCTGTCTATATCCGTAATGACGCCTATTACACGGAGAACCTCACCAAGACGGTCGGTAATGCACTGTGTTCTCATTGAAACGTAGATTACGTTGCCTGCCTTTGTCTTGACCTGATATTCGCCGCCGAAAATGTCCTTTTTCTTGATAAGGGTGTTGATATCCTTCTTGAAGCGCTCTGCGTTATCCTCGTCCATAAGCTTGTCGATGAACTTGCCGTTGATAAGAGTAGCCTCTGACGGGTTAACGTCGAACTTTGTAAGGAAGTTGTCGGAAACGTACATCTTTTCCTTTGTGAAATCCCATTCGAAAAGCATATTGTCCGACAGGTCGGAAATCGTTTTGTGCAGCTCTTCGCTGAGTATAGCGTCGTCCAGCATTTCGTTGAAGGTTTCGGACATACGGCCGAACTCGTTGTTTGTTGTTACCTCGAAGCGCTCGTCACGGTTGCCGTCCTTGATAACACGCATTTTGTCTATCATTTCGGTCATCGGCTTGATAATCTTGTTC
This sequence comes from uncultured Clostridia bacterium, assembly GCA_945910715.1. Taxonomy (GTDB): domain Bacteria; phylum Bacillota; class Clostridia; order Oscillospirales; family Ruminococcaceae; genus Ruminiclostridium_E. Next base: position 3,586 of record CAMDZU010000086.1, on the reverse strand, counting down.
TGCTGAGCGGTAAGCACCACTATTTCAGCAACCGCAACCACTGCGATAATCACAATGGCGATAATTGCTCCCACAAGCACCATGCCCGAGGTTGCGGACTGGGGATAAAGGCTCATCCAGACCCACTGTGTTCCGGGAATGTTGTTGTAGCTGCCCATAAAGCCGCCTGCGTTGTAGGCAATGCTCTTGATGCCTGCGGATTCAACGGTGGAAACCGCTGTGGAAACCGTGCTGCGAAGACCGCTGTTGGAAAGCTCCTCCGCTCTTGTTACGGGATTGCCGTTATAGTTTACAACATTGCCGTTGCCGTCTGCAAGAATAAGGTAGCCGTTGTCAAGGAAGCTTGTGTTCATCATTGTAGCGTAAAGCTGTCCCGTTACGGAAACAACCTCGGCGCAGTAGCCTGCAAGCTTGTCATTTTCGTTCATTATGGGGGAGGCGAAGAACATTACCGTTTCGCCGTTGTATTTCTCGCTGTTGAAGTAAATGTCAGAAACGTATGTACCCGACTTGCACTTGTCGATAAGCTCGTCGCTGTAGCCGAAAAAGGCGCTGCCCTTGGCGGAGCCGATTGTATCAAACACAACTCCTCCGTTTGTATCCGTTACGACAAGGTCAAGGACGCTTTTGCCGTTTGCCATAAGGTCCTCGCTGATTTTCTTTACCTCGTCCTTAACGTCTGCAATCTGACCTGTCGCCGCTCTTCCCACAGGTCTTGTTGCGGCAAGAGCCGAAACATCTCCCGACATTGTGGTGAAATAGTTGACGGCGGTGGTTGAGAGAGCGTAGCCCATTGTCTGGGATTCCTCCCCAAGCATACTGCCTGCAAAGCCCAGAGAGGCAAACGTTCCCACAAGACCCATTATTACTACGGGCAGAATTGCAAATACAAATGTCAGTATTTTGAGTATGGTTTTAAGTTTAATGTTCATTTTCTAACCCTTCCCGACTAAAATATTTGAATGAATGATTTATTGAATACATCAATCTTCCGCTTCCCTTGCAAGAAGCTCCTGCGCTCGCTGCTTGCGCAGCATTTCAACCTGTATTTTATTGACAAAGCGGGCGAATATTTCCTCCTGCTTCTTATCAACGTTTTCAAACTTGCAGCCGTAGCCCGTTACCTGTCCGGCAGGGTCGGTCTGCACCCTCAGCACCTGTGTGATGATTTCGATTTTTTCGTTCATCATCTCGATTATCAGCATGAACTTATCGCCCTTCTGAAAGTCGATTCCCTCCGCTGCGTATATGAACACGCCGCCCAGGTTGAAGTCCCTGATGATTGTTTTTACGGGGTCCCTGAAATAGACTATTTCGTCCCCTCTTGTAACAAAGGTTATGGCGCAGGGAATATCGGCCGATACTTTATAAAATCTCCGCCGCTCCTCCATTACCTTCTGTGAGCCCATTCTGAGCTTTACGTTGAACTGAAGGTCAGTGGAAAGCGTCACTCGCCCGGGGTACCTTATTCTGTCGCCGTTTTTCATAAAGGTGATTACATACACGGCGGAATCTGCGTTTATTTCAGGCAGGTTTCTGCCCTTTATCATGACGATTGTATCTGTAAGCCCGTCGGGTCCCGTTATCTGCGGAATTGTAAACTGCTTGGCGCCTGCCGAAATTATTACGGTTCCCGAAACGGTGGTAATTTCAATCTTGATTATTTTATCCCGTTTTAGCACAAGATTTCTCCCCTCGCCTTATTTCCTGCCCGACATAGCAGTCCGCAAAGGAAATACGGTACTGCTCCTTGATTTTCGGCGCAGTCAGGCTAACTTTATATAATTATACATTAAATGCGGCAATAAATCAATAGCATAAACGGTATTTCTTGAACATTTTTTTGAAATTGTACAGAGAACAGGGGGTAAAAATCGTCATTTATAACAAATTTTGTGAAAGCTTTACAAATTTTTCGGAGAAATATCGTATAAATAAACAAAACATATTTTTTCGACTTTTTTACGCAATTTGAAGCAAAATCCCGCTGTACAAACCGCCCCGAAAAGTGTATAATTATAGTGTATAAAATAAGAAGGGAGATGAATTATGCAGAGCTTTTTCCATTGCTCAACAAAGAAATACGAAAAAAGAGCGGCGGTTGTGCTTACTCTTTCCATAACTCCCCTTGTTCAGTGCTGCATAATCGTCATTCTGACACTTATGTTCAATTTCAGGCGGCTTGACCAGGTAACGCTCCTTGTACCCCTGCTTATAATCTGCGGCGGCTGCATACTGCTGGGAATGATTATTGCGTGGGTTACGCTGGAGCTTAAAACAAGGGCAGTCAAGCGCAACGCACGCTATACATACCTCGACATACAGCTTAAAGCCTTTGTTTTCAGCAGGTATGACGGGGAATTCGCTTTCGACGGTCAGAGGGTGGTGAACCGCTGCCTTTACACTGTTGATTTTGAGGATTTCGAAAGCGCCCGTACCGAGGAAAACGCCCTTGTAATTCGGGGCAGGATACACTATTATAAGGGCATGAGCCACCGTATGGGCTACCATATAAAAGATGGCAAAATCGATTTCGACAACTGGTGGTACAATCTGACAGGCTGGGAGGAAATAACCGAGCTGCGTATTGAAAACGTGTTTGAAAAGCCTGCCCTTATTGCCGAAAGCCTTACCGCCGCCAAAAAGCGGTTTGACGAAATTCCGCCCCCCAAGCCCCATGTATTCAGGGAGGCTGATTTTATCCGCCGCCGCCCGAAGCCGCGGATACTTCCCGACGATATGAATTTTAACAGGCAGTGGTAAATTATTTTTTACAAAGCTGTAAAAACTGTTGAAATCTTCAAAAATATGTTGTATAATATAGGGTGGTTATTTATAATCTTTTTATTTCCGTCACTTCTCTGAGAAAGGAAAAATATGGCTCAGTTATTCAATACAACCTCGTTCCGTCTGCTGGAACAGGGACTGAACGTGCTCAAGCAGCAGCAGAATATAATCGCACAGAACATTGCAAATCAGGATACGCCGAATTACAAGTGCAAGTATCTCTATTTCGGCGGAGTTCTCAAGGACAAGCTTGACGCTGCGGAAAACTCAAAGTACAAGAAGCAGCTTGAAATTGCCTCCGCAGTTTACGTTGACGAAAACACAAAGGACCAGCCCGACGGAAACAATGTTGATACGGATACACAGAACGGTCTTTTCACCAAGAACGGTCTTATGTATCAGGAGCTTATCAATCAGATGAACTCCGAATTCAACCTTATGCGCACGGCTATGAAGAGATCGTAAGGAGGCATATTATGGCATTTCTCAGCAACCTTGATATTGCCCTTTCGGGTATGATGGCGCAGCGGCTCCGCCTTGACGTCATTGCGCAGAACGTTGCAAACGCAACCACCACAAGAACAGCCGACGGCGGACCTTATGTAAGACAGAACGTTGTTTTTTCCGAGAACAAAACCTTTAAAAATATTGATATGAGCGACAGGAAATCCTTTAAGGATATTCTTTCAATGTCGCTGGCAGAGCGTCAGGAAAAGCAGTACAGCGGCGTTGTTGTAACGGAAATAGTGGACGACCCCACTCCCCCAACCCCCGTTTACGACCCCCCTCACCCCGACGC
>CAMDZU010000085.1 GCA_945910715.1 uncultured Clostridia bacterium | reverse complement strand
GGGGCTATATTAGCAAAATATCCGCCTGAACATCCGCAACACGCTGATAATGAGTCGGAAATGGAGATGCAGGGTAATATAGATTTTGAGAATGTTGCTTTTGAGGCAAGAAAAAAGAGAATTAAGACGGATTCAGACTTTTTGGATACTGAAATATCCGATAATTTGTGTTATGATGTTCGGGAAGGTGATATAATGATTTTGTTTTATGAACCAATGCCGAAAGATACGAAAAAAAAGCTACGGGTAATTAAAACCTTCTTAATCAACCTTGCTTTGCCGAATACGTAATCAGAGAATAAGATTATTATTGAAGAAAGACTTTATTGGAAATCGGAAATATTTACTCTGTAAATACTTAAAAATAAATATTTGTGAAAATCGACGAAATAATTTGTGCAATTTCGCAATGAAATAGCGCATCTTTTGTTGCACTTCTGTTGCACTTCGTATGCTATTATATAACCGGAAAGAAAAAACAGGAGGTGATATTATGAAAATTATGCTGGCGGATTATGACAGGAACCGGCTTGACAGGCTTTCCGAATATATCCGTGAGCTTTTCCCGAATGACGATATAACCGCCGAAACAGACTCCCTTATGGCGGCGAAGAACTGCTTTTCAACGCCCTACGATATTGTGTTCGCAAGCCTTGACGACAGGCGGCTTGACGGGCTGAAAATGAAAGGCTTTGTAAGACATTCAAATGCGCAGGCTAAGTTCTGTATCTGCGGAAACGCCGCCGACCTCAGGGAATGGGGCGTAACGGACAATTACGGAAATATCTGCGAGGAGGGAGTTGACGGGGCTGTTTCCTATCCAGTTACGAAAGAAAAGCTTTTAGCAGCACTTGGTGCAGGAAAAGTTATACCCTTTGAAAGCTGCATAAAAGTGACCGCAGATAAGGAGCTTAAGGACGACCTTCTTGAGCTTGCGGCAGGAGGACTTGCACCCTGCCCGCCTGCGTCGCCGGATAAAGCTTCACCGCCCTTTAACGCAGCAACTGCACCCAAAAATTAGAACAAAAACCATTTACAGAAGGTTGATGTATTTCAGCCTGATAATGACAAGGAGCGAATACTTATTGAACATATTTGAAACAATGACAGCATTAGATTACATCAATTTAGCTATAGGTATTATTGCGGTAATACTTGGAATTTCACAATGCATTTTAAAGAAATGTATCGGTATTGCGAAAATGGACCGTTACACTAAGGAAAGTGCAGCCAGATTCGCAAAGGTATCTTCTATAATTTACATTCTTGGCGGTATTATAATTGCCGCAGCCCCCATAATTGTGAATTACATAAATTCAAAGGATTTCGGCTTTAGTCTTGCCACAGAGCTTCCAAGCTGGACTATATACGGATTTGTAGCTGTTGTTATTATCCTGCAGTTTTCAATTCTCAGGAAAAAGGATTAAGGCAACATCATTTACAGAAAGGAGTTTATTATGAAACTTGACGCAAAAAATCTCAGAATCAACAGCATTACTCTTATCGTTCTTACAGTTCTTAGTGCAATTTCCCTTGTAGGACGGATTTTAGCCAACCAAATCAGCACCGTGGCTATTATGGAAAGAGGAAACATAACGGCAGAGCGTGCCGGTATTTATGTTGCAATCACTATCTCTGTAAGCTGCCTGCTGTACCTGCTTACGCTTATCATCGGAATAAGAGGATTCAGCCAGGCTAACGGAAAATGCGACGGCAAAGCGAATGTTATTCTTGGCACAATTCTGCTTATCCTTAAGCTTATATCTCTTGCGATACAGGTTTACTATGTCGTTAAGGGGCAGATGGAAATTATTTCGCTCACATGGAATGTCATTTTTATATGCTTCTTAGTTCCTTACATAATGTGCGCTAAGAAGGTTAAGTAATATCCGAACAGGAAAAGCTCTTGTTATAACAAAAAAACGAAAGAAATTACGATTATGAAGAAAAGAATTTTAGCTATGGCAGTATGTGCTGCATTACTGCTGAGCCTCTGCGGCTGCGGCACAAAGCAGGAAACCGTAACAACAACCGAAGCAAGTAAAACCGAAGCAACGGAAAGCACAGCTTCCGACGCCCCCGATACGCCCGATAATACCTTACCCGAGGAAGCCGATGAAGGTACAGTTATCGACTGCGGCACCGACCTTGCAAAGGCGGCGGAGCTTGTGCATTTTGAGCTGAGGATACCGGAGCTTTCAAACTATACTGTAAGCGTTATCGGCGGAGAAACCATTGACGTCAGCATTCCAATCGACACCGACAACGACATTTATGTACGCATGCGTATGAACTGCGATAGTATTGAAAACGTTACGGGCACATTGTGGGAAATCGACCCTGTGATCGAGGACTGGAACGGCATTGAGGTTACTGCCCTTAAAGAGGGAGATACATATTATTCCCTCGGCTATGGTGCAGGAGTGGGTTATTACGGAGTAACCTGCACAAACGGAATGGATAGGGACAGCCTTTACGGCTACCTCGAAAGCCTTTATAATGCAAACAAGCCCGGCGAACTGCCTATTCCCGACTAATACGAAGCGGAATAAGAAGATAATGACTACGAAAAAGGAGTACAAAAATGAAGGAGAACAGAAAAAGACTTATTTCAACCATTCTTGCGGCTATAATAACCGTTTCATCAGCAGCGGTAACCGCAGGCGCAGAATACCTTCCGGAGGATATTGCAAGCGGTTTTGAAACAGCCGCAGGTACTCTTAGCGCAAGCGGCGTATCAATAAGCGCAGAAAATTTTCCCGACGAAGCTTTCAGAAAATACGTTTCAGAAAGCCTTGACAACGACGGGGACGGAATACTTTCGGATACGGAAATAAGCGCTGTTACAGAAATAAATGTCAGTGAAAAAAGGATACATAGCTTAAAGGGAATTGAGTATTTTACGGCGCTTACAAAGCTTGACTGTTACGACAATTTCCTTAAAGAGCTTGACATGACGAAAAATACGGCGCTGACCGAGCTTAACTGTGAATATAACCGACTTAGCGCTCTTGACGTAAGCAAAAACACTGCGCTTACAAAGCTGAACTGTAGTCGGAACTCCATATATTTAGAGAGCCTTGACGTAAGTAAGAATACCGTGCTTGAAGAGCTTAACTGCGGCGATAACTGGATTACAAGCCTTGACGTAAGCAATAATACTGGGCTTAAAATATTGCTTTGCGGAATTAATAAGATTACAGAGCTTGACGTAAGCCAAAACCTTCTGCTTAAAGAGCTGGACTGCAACTACATCGGGATTACAAGCCTTGATATAAGCAATAATGCCAACCTTGAAAAGCTTAATTGCTCACACAATCAGCTTTCAGCTCTGGATTTAAGCAAAAACATCGGGCTTAAAGAGCTGAACTGTTACGATAATCAGCTTACAAGTCTTGACCTTAGCAGCTGCACAAGGCTTGCCTATCTTGACTGCTGCCAGAATAAGCTTACCAACCTCGAAATAAAACAATGCACAGGGCTTACATATCTGGAATGTGAGGAGAACGACATCACAAGCCTTGATTTAAGCGGTTTATCGGCTCTTGCCCAGCTTAACTGCTGCAACTGTTTAATAGAAAGCCTTGATATAAGCGGATGCGTGGGTCTTAAGGATTTGAACTGCGGCTACAACTATATTGAGACCCTTGATTTAAGCGACTGCACAACCCTTGAAAGCATTGGCTGCGGTGCTAATGAGCTTACCGACCTTGATGTAAGCGGCTGTGCAGGGCTTACAGAGCTGTATTGCTTCGGCAATCATCTTACGGCTCTCAATTTAAGCAATAATGTCGTTCTTGAAACCATTGAATGTAACGGAAATAAGCTCACAAGCCTTGATGTAAGCAGCTGCCAAAAGCTTAAAGAGCTTGACTGCTATAACAACTCAATTACAAGCCTTGATGTAAGCAGTAATACAGAGCTTACAAAGCTGTACTGTTTCTCCAACCAAATCAAGTCCATTGACATAAGCAATAATACAAAGCTTAAGGATTTTTTTGCATTACCCGTTGATTATACCCTTTCTTCAAAGTCCCTTGACGAGCTCAAGCAGTTCGGCTTTGACCCCGCAAAGGCAAGCAAATGGACGGGCGCAGACTACAACAGCGATACAAACAGCATCGAAAGCATAACGGCGGATAAGATTACCTTTAATTATCAAGTTGCAGAATACTGGAACGAAACTCTGACGATTATCCCGGCGAAAGACTCCGATAAGCCCTATATTCCAAGCATACCTACTCCACCAACAATACCAACAACTCCCGTAACTCCCTCTGTTCCCGAAAAGCCTTCTTTTAGTGCAGCAGTCGAAAACGGCAAGGCAGTCCTTTCCTGGGGTAAGATTGACGGCGCAGAGTCCTACAACATTTATCAATATGCAAACGGAAAGTACGTCCTTTTAGGCTCAACCAAGAAAACAAGCTTCCGTTTACGTGGGCTTAAGGATAACAAGACCTATAAATTCCTTGTTACTGCAGTAAATGCAAAGGGAGAAAGCGAATATTCAAAGGCTGATATTATTGCTGTTGACGGCAGCGGAAAGCCTTTAAATCCCTATGCTAGTGCAGTACTGAAAAATAACAAGGCTGTTCTCTCCTGGGAGAAGGTTCTGGGCGCAGAGTCCTACAATATCTACAGATACAAGAACGGCAAATATACGCTCTTAGGCACTACAGAGAAAACAAGCTTCCGCATAGGCGGACTGAAAAAAGACAGAACCTACAAGTTCGTTGTTTCTGCGGTAAACGAAACAGGCGAAAGCAGATATAAGAAAGCAAGCACTGTAAGCGTTACCTGCAGCTAAAAAGATCAGGTACAACCCAAACGAGAAAGGAAGGTATTTATTATGGAAAAAACGGAGCAGTTACGGGAATTTATGAGCGAAAATGCAAAGGAAAGCGGCGAGCTTTCCGACGAACAGCTCAGCGAAGCAGCAGGCGGCGGCTTTGATTATGCAACGGATAAGGCGACCAAATATGACAACAAAAATAGACCGATACAGTGGTGTGACCGTGTAAATGGTTCGCTGTATCATTATGAATGTCCGAAGTGCGGCCGCTGGATGTATTATGGCGGTTGGGGCGTAAAATGTGATAACTGCGATGAAAGCTGGTTTTCGAAAAGCGATTATAAAAAGAATGATTAAAACCTCTGAAAAATTTCTTAAAAATCAGCACTTTTCATTTTTTCATCGTATAAACAGATGAAAGCAAAAAAATCTGAAAGGAAAGGTACTTATTGTGAAAACAATGGAGCAGTTCTACAGCGAAGTAATGGCAGACAAGGAGCTTGCGGAAGCAGCCTTCAATGCACATACGGAAAACCGTCTTGCGGAATTTCTTACCGAACACGGAGTTGACGGTACAACAGAAGCTTTTGAAGCGCTTGTAAAGGAAAAGAAGCAAACTCGCACCGAGCTTACCGATAAGGAATTGGAGGAAGCAGTGGGCGGTAAAGATGGGGATGCAGACCGGGGAGTGGTTTGGTCGGATAAAGGCTACGCGTATGATGAGTCGAAAGTTAAGTATCTATTTAATGTCGGTGACAAAGTGATCGTTGACTGCTGGTTCAGGAATTTAACAGGAAAAGTAACAGAAAGAAAAGTGTATTGCAAAGCGCGCTCGCCAATTTCAATTTACTATCCTAAGTATTATATAGTTTTTGATATTGATACCCCGTCCGACTGGTATAAACAGGACTCCCTTGCTCCTGTTGGCACTTAAGACCATACGCCGATGGTTCCAGGTAAAACGAAAAAGTGGTATTGCTCTTAACAGCGGTCAGTACAAAATTATTTTTGAAAGGAAATGATGATATGAAAACAATGGAACAGTTCTGGAGCGAAATCTCAACAAACGAGGAGCTTGCTGAAAAGCTCGAACAGATCGCAAGTGAACAGGAGCTTGAAGCGTTCCTGAAAGAAAACGAAGTTGACTGTACCGAGGAGCAGTTCAATGAGTTCATTCTCGCAAAGGCAAAGGAAAGCGGCGAGCTTACAGATGAGGAGCTTTCAGCGGTTGCAGGCGGCGATGAGTGCGTCGGAATTCCGATTGACTATGCTGATTCAGGATCCGTAACAGATGGCGGGGAGGTAACCTTTGTATTCAGCGAGCACCAACGTGTGCTTTATAAATTAAAGGGAAAT
>CAMDZU010000084.1 GCA_945910715.1 uncultured Clostridia bacterium | reverse complement strand
CGCACGCTTGCTTGCATCTTTTCCGTCATCTTGCATAAATTTCGCTTGACAGGCGTGGTCTCCCCCTAAGGGGGGAGGTGTCACGAAGTGACAGAGGGGCTGACCGACAGACCAGCCTGCCTGCACTCAATTTATACAATCTGACGAAAAATCTGACGGCGCAATCCCACGACAATAATTATGCGGTATTGCCTTTAATCTTCTTCGTTTATCTGATTTGTTTCATAGTCGTCAAAGCTCAATTGTCCGTCATGGTCGGGCAGGTCGGGCAATTCCGAAAGGCTCGAAAGACCGAAACAGCGCAGGAAAACGTCCGACGTCCTGTAGGAAACGGGACGTCCCGGAAGCTCCAGTCTGCCTGCCTCTTCAAGCAGTCCTCTTTCCACAAGATTGTTCACGACGCTGCCGCTGTCTATTCCTCGCACCTGCTCCACAAAGGCCTTTGTGACGGGCTGATTGTATGCCACTATTGCAAGGGTTTCCATTGCCGCCTGTGTAAGTGGCGCCTGCCTTTTGTTCTGGAGAGCGGTTTTTACGTATGGGGCAAATTCCTGCCTTGTGGTTATCTGAAAGCCGTTGTTAAGGCGGATTATCCGCAGTCCGCTTTCGGAAACGTTGTACTTCCGCTCAAGGCGGCTGATAAGCTTTGCAGCGGTGTCGGTATCAATGTTTGCCGCCTCCGCAATTTTATCAACGGTTATGGGGTCGCCGCAGGCAAAAAGTATGGCCTCGATTATGGCCATTGTTTCCGCAAGCTTGTCCGAAATTTCATCGGATATGTTCAATCTGATTCCTCCTCATTGGAGTGTTTTTTCTGTTTCCCAAGGAAAACAAGATACCTGTTGTCCTCCGAAAAGCTTACCCTGCCGTATTTTGAAAGCTCTAACAGCGCAAGAAAGGTTGCAACCTGTTCGGAGCGGTTCTGCCCTTTGTAAAGGGAATTGACCTCAATCTGTCCGCCGCTTCTTATTCTTCGCAGAACGTAAATTACCTTTGTAAACACGCTTACAAAGCTTTGCGCCACAATTGGCTTTAAGGAAGTGGGCCTTGAATAAATGCGCTTTTCTCTGCCGTAAACCGACTGCATTGCGGCGGTAAGGTCGTATATTTCGTGGTGATTGCGGTAGGTGAGGTCCATTTCTATCTGCATTGGCTCTCTGACGAAAAGGTCGTTTCCAACGAACATTTCACCAAGCCGCTCCGCCATTGCCTTGCACTGGGCGTACTCAATAAGCGCACCCTCCAGCTCCTTTTTCATTTCCTCGGCTTCGTGCTTCGGGAGCAGGGCGGAGGACTTTATGTAAATAAGTCGTGCCGCCATTTCAAGAAATTCTCCCGCAACCTCAATGTCAGCCTCCTGCATTTTGTCAAGATACAGGAGAAACTGTTCAAGAAGCACCGAAATTTCTATGTCGTAAATGTTCAGCTTATGCTTTGCAATCAGGCTTAACAGCAGGTCGAGAGGTCCTTCGAAAACCTCCAGCTTGAAACTTAACTCCTCCATATCAGCTTGTGAAAATCATATCAATGGGGGTTGTGATAAAGTCAAGACCATTGAAAAGCCAGCTGCTTGCAATATTCAGCGGAATGGACAGTATGCCCGACCATATCAGGAGAAGAATGCCTATCTGAATATAGCGCTCGTACTTCATAATGCCGAAATACCACTTTGTGGGCAGGAAAGCAAGGAGTATTCTTGAGCCGTCAAAGGGCGGAATGGGAATAAGGTTGAACACCGCAAGAAAAAGGTTGATGTCGATAATGAAAATGAGAGCGGACAGGAAATAAGCTATGTTGGCAACACTTCCGCAGGTGTAGAAAACCACCTTGTAAATTATCATAAAGATAAGGGACAGCAGAATGTTTGAAACAGGGCCTGCAAGGGCGGTCAGCGCCATTGCGGCTTTGCCGCTTTTTACCTTTCGGCAGCGCGAGGGATTGACAGGCACAGGCTTGCCCCAGCCGATTCCGAAGAGGAGCATACATATTGTGCCCAGCAAATCAAGGTGGTGTATGGGGTTAAGGGTCAGTCGTCCCGACCTTTCCGCCGTATCGTCCCCGAGAGCCTTTGCCATCCAGCCGTGTGCACATTCGTGAACAGGAGTAGCCACCAGCAGCACCACTAAAATTGCAAAGAGGGACATTATTATTGTAAGGGGGTCAGCGCCGCCCATCAGGTATCTTAGCATAGATTATCCTTTCAACAGAGTACAAAATTTGAATATACAAATATATTATACTCTATTTCGGGACTTAATGCAAGTATTTTTGTACGAGTATCGGAAAAACGCCGCCGATTGCGCATTTTACGCCAATATGCGGCTTTATTCTACATCAGCATTGCTGAAACCACAGCGGCGCTTAATATCCAGCCCGTAAAATCCCCTGCCATTGCTGCTGCAAGGGTATAGCGTGTTTTTTTCACCTTTGCGGCGGCAAAATAAACGGCTATGGTGTAAAAGGTAGTTTCGCTGCTGCCAAGCATTACGCTTGCCACTCTGCCTGCATAGCTGTCCGCTCCGCAGGAGCTGAGGATACTCTCAAAAATGGCAACCGAGCCGCTTCCTGAAAAGGGGCGCATAATAAGCAGGGGAGTACATTCCGTGGGAAAGCCTGCCAGCTCTGCTATTGGCGAAACAATGCCGCAAAGCAGGTCAAGTCCCCCCGACGCTCTGAACATTCCCACCGCCAGCACAAGAGCAAGGAGCGACGGGAAAATCTCCTTTATTGTGGCAAGTCCCTCCTTTGCGCCCTCTATAAACTCTCCGAAAAGGTCAACACGCTGAACAAGGGAAACAAGGGCAACAAAGGCAGCCACCGAGGGCACTGCAAAATCCGATACATTCATTTTTTTCTGAAAATCCTCCCGAAAAGCTTTGCAAGCAAAATAACCGCCGTAACGCTTGCCACCGACACAATCCACACGCAGGGCAGTATTTCCATAGGCGCAGCCGACCCGTTTTTCAGCCGCAGTGCTGCTACCGTTGTGGGGATAATCTGCAGGCTTGCAGTGTTCATTACCACGAACATTATCATATTGTCCGAGGCGGTATCGCCGCAGCACTCCTCCTTCTGCAGCTCGCTCATTGCCGCCAGCCCGAAGGGAGTTGACGCATTGCCAAGCCCCAGCATATTTGCCGTAAGGTTGAGTACGATATATCCCATTGCCTTTCCGCTTACGTCTATACCTTTATATATATGCTTTATTACGGGGCGGAAAAGCCTGCCTAAAAAATCAACAATGCCCGCTTTTTTCGCCGCCTGCATTATTCCGCTCCAGAAGCAGATTATTCCGCAAAGGGAAATGCATAATGCAACTGCGTTTCCGCATTCGCTGAGAATGGCGGTGTTGAGATTTCCTATATTTCCCGTAAATATAGCAAAAAATACCGATAAAATCATCAATCCGCCGAAAATCCACTTCATCATAGACATCACTTCCTTAAAAAACATATTTTTTAACAAAATGTTCATAATTTGTTAATATTTAAAAGGACAGAATGTGGTAATATAATAATGGAATACGATTTATCCAAAATCCTGTTCCATGACATTTTGGTTAAAATGACAAAAAAGACGTGGCTCACATTGTTTGCGTTTTTTAATCTGAAAGGAAAGTTATTATGAAATCCACAGGAATTATCAGAAAAGTCGATGAGCTTGGTCGTCTTGTAATCCCGATTGAGCTCAGAAGAGTGCTTGACATCAGCGACAAAGACTACCTTGAAATCTATGTAGAAAACGAGAAAATTATTCTGTCCAAATATACAGAAACCTGCGCTTTCTGTAACAGCAGCGAGAATATCGTTACATACAAGGACAAGAATATCTGCAAGAACTGTCTTGCCGAAATCAAAAAGCTTAACGACTGAGAACTATGAAAGCTATTTAACGGAAGCTCTGCATTTTGTGCAGGGCTTTTTGTCTGCGTAAAAAATGTAACCTGTTTTTTGTGCAACTTTTTATGAAAAAATATAAAAAACAGGGACTTTCACTATTGATTTGCGAAAGTTTTTGTGTTAGTATATAACCATAGCGATGCAAACGATTACGCAAAGCAGAAAATCCAACAAACGTAAATATGAAAGGAATTCTTGGGTATGAAATTTTCAGACGGTTTCTGGCTTAACAAGCCCGGCTACAATGTGAATTACGCTACACAGAGCTATGAAGTTACTCACGATGAAAAGTCAATCACGGTTTTTGCAACAGGCAATTTCATTGCCAACAGAGGTATGACTTTAGGCGGTCCCTGCCTTGAAATCAACTTTACCTCCACCCTTGAAAACACAATCAAGGTAACAATCGACCACTACAAGGGCGCTCTCGACAAGGGTCCCCACTTTGAGCTTTACGAGGACGAAGGCTTCAGGCCTGTTGTCAACGACTACGACGACAGAGCAGAGCTTATCAGCGGCAAGACAAAGGTTGTCGTTGGCAAGGGCGGCGGCTGGAGCGTTGAGTATTACTATGACGGCAAGCTTATGACCAAGGAGGGCTGGAGAACAACCTCTTACATTGAAGAAAGCCCGTTCCTCACAGAAAACAGAATGGCTTTCATGGACAACAGCAACTTCTACGCAAAGAGCGAAACCGACTGCAATACATATATGCGTGAAATGCTTAACATTTCCGTTGGCGAAAACATTTACGGCTTCGGCGAAAAGTTCTCTACCTTTGTAAAGAACGGACAGAGCGTTGAAGTATGGAACAACGACGGCGGCACCTGCACAGAGCAGACCTACAAGTCCATTCCTTTCTACGTTTCTTCAAGAAACTACGGCGTTTTCGTAAACCACAGCGAAAAGGTTTCGTTTGAGGTTGCAAGCGAAACCGTTTCCAAGGTTTCATTTGCAGTTCAGGGCGAGCATTTACAGTATTTCGTAATCGGCGGCGAAACAATCGCAGACGTAATCAGCGTTTACACCACCCTTACCGGCAAGCCTGCTCTTCCTCCCGCATACACCTTCGGCCTTTGGCTCACAACCTCCTTTACCACAAACTACGACGAGGAAACCTGCTCCTACTTCATTGATGAAATGGAACGCCGCGATATTCCGCTGGAGGTATTCCACTTTGACTGCTTCTGGATGAAGGAATTCAACTGGTGCGATTTCACTTGGGACAAGAGAATGTTCCCCGACCCAAAGGCAATGCTGAGTCGCTTAAAGAAAAAGAACATCGAAATCTGCGTATGGATAAACTCCTACATTTCACAGCGTTCATCACTGTTTGACGAGGGCGTAAAGAACGGCTACTTCATCAAGAACAAGGACGGCTCTGTATTCCAGGCAGATATGTGGCAGCCGGGTATGGCTATCGTTGACTTTACAAATCCTGCCGCCTGCGAATGGTACGCTTCAAAGCTGAGAGTTCTCTGCGAAATGGGCGTTGACGCATTCAAGACGGACTTCGGCGAGAGAATCCCAACAGACGTTGTTTACTACGACGGCTCCGACCCGTACAAGATGCACAACTATTACACTTACCTCTACAATAAGACTGTATTCAACGTACTCAAGGAATATTACGGCGAAAACAAGGCCTGCTTATTTGCACGTTCCGCAACTGCAGGCGGACAGCAGTTCCCCGTACACTGGGGCGGCGACTGCTTCTCCAGCTACGAATCAATGTGGGAAACAATCAGAGGCGGTCTTTCCCTCTGCTTAAGCGGCTTCGGCTTCTTCAGCCACGACATCAGCGGCTTCGAGGCAACAGGCACTCCCGACCTTTACAAGAGATGGTGCGCATTCGGTCTTATGTCCACACATTCCCGTCTGCACGGCAACTCCTCTTACCGTGTTCCGTGGAACTTTGACGAGGAAAGCTGCGACGTTTTAAGACATTTCACAAAGCTGAAGGGCAGACTTATGCCTTATCTTTACGCAAATGCTGTCAAGACCCACGAAACAGGCGTTCCTATGATGAGAGCAATGGTGGTTGATTTCTCGGCTGACCCTGCAACTCTTTCCCTTGACAGACAGTATATGCTGGGCGATAACCTGCTGGTTGCTCCCGTATTCAACGAGGAGGGACTTTGCTCCTTCTATCTGCCTAACACAGGCGCTTGGACGGACATTCAGACAGGTGAAGTTCTTGAGGGCGGCAAGTGGTACGAGAAGAAGTACGATTACTTCGGACTGCCGCTGT